>JAISAK010000304.1 GCA_031266695.1 Treponema sp. | reverse complement strand
CGTCGCGGAGGCTCTCGGCCAGGGCCTCGAGGTCCTCCTCCTTTTGCTTAAGCTCCCTGAGGGTAGAATCCATCTTCGCAATCATGCTGTTAAAGGCCGTGGAAAATTCACCCATGAACTGAACCCGCTGGGTAAAGTCCCCCTCTTCCATCTTCTGAATCTGCCGGATCATTTGCCGGAGGTGGGCCTGGAGGATCTTCAGGCAGCCGGGAATGATGCCCCCGGTTTTGATTTCGAGAGAAAAATCCCCTTCCGAAAAGGAACGGGAAATCTCCCTCAGGGCTTTCAAATCGTCGTGGATCTCCGGCAGCCCGGAAACCGCGGCCAAATCCTCTTCCAGCGGGGGAAGAACCTCGTCCTTTAAGAGTCTTCGAACATGATCCAGAACTTCGGATATTTCAGCCATGTGTTTTAACGGTTATGAACCTTATCCTTTGCCGTGTGCCAGCCATAACTCCCCCATCGGGTTTTATGATACCTTAAATAATCCTTGCGGGGAAGGGTGTTTTACTGTAGTATTCCAAAATATGAATGAATTTGTTCACCTCCACGTCCATTCGGATTTTTCTTTACAGGACGCCGCCGTTTCGGTAATGAGTCTGGCCGACCGGGCGGAAGAACTGGGTATGAAATACCTGGCCCTTACCGATCACGGCAATATGTTCGGGGCGATGGATTTTATAGCTGCGTGCAGGGAAACCATCAACGCCGAGGGCAAGCACCAGGCGCGGAAAAATCCCATCACCCCTATTATCGGCTGCGAAGTTTACGTTGCCCCCGGTTCCCGTTCCGAGAAAAAGGGATCCGAAAGGGATAATAATTATTACCATCTGGTGCTTCTGGCCTCAAACAGGGAGGGCTACCTTAACCTGGTCAAGCTTTGCTCCTTTGCCTATACCGAGGGCTTTTATTACCGGCCCCGCGTTGACGAGGAACTTCTGGTTAAGTATCACGGGGGTCTCATCGCCCTTTCGGCCTGTATTTCCGGGGAGATCCCCAAGTACATACAGGACGGAAAACCCGACGAAGCGGAACAAAGGGCCAGGCGCTTCCGGGATATTTTCGGGGACGGCAATTTCTACCTTGAGATTCAGGATCACGGTATTCCCGTGGGCGAAGTCCGGGGCTGCTCCCTTTCGGAACGGCAGATATACGAGGCGGTCGCGGGAATCTCCAGGCGTACCGGCATTCCCCTGGTTTTGACAAACGACGTTCACTACCTTGACCGGGAAGACTCGGTTGCCCATGACGTGCTTCTGTGCATCGGAACCGGGAAGCTCCGCTCCGAGGAAAGGCGGAAACGGTATTACGGGGATCAGTTCTACCTTAAAACCGGAGATGAAATGGCCTCCCTTTTCCCCGAATATCCCGAGGCCCTTGCCAATACGCTGCGGATCGCCGGACGCTGTACGGCGGACTTTCCCCGGGTGGAAATGAAGGATCTGCCCCGGTTTCTCCCGGATTTTCCAATTCCTTCGGGGTTTGCGGACGCCGACGCCTATCTGCGGCATTTGGTCGCCCGGGGGCTGCCGAAGCGCTACCCCCGCGAGCTGGGCGGAAACGGCGCTGCTGCGACGGACGGTTCCGCGCCCGGCGTTGCTGCGGCGGACGGCGTTGCTGCGGCCGGCTCCGGCGGCGAAGCCGCGGGCCGCGGGAAAGAGATCCTTGAGCGCGCCGAATACGAACTGGACACTATCATCAAAATGGGCTTTACCGGCTACTTCCTTATCGTGGCGGACTTTATCAACTGGGCCAAGGAACACGGCATTGACGTGGGCCCCGGCCGCGGTTCCGGCGCCGGTTCCATCGCGGCCTACGCCCTGCGCATCACCGACATCGATCCCCTCAAGTACGATCTTCTCTTGGAGCGCTTCCTCAACCCGGAACGCATCAGCATGCCCGACTTTGACGTGGACTTCTGCAATGAGCGGCGGGATGAAGTAATTGATTACGTTACCCAAAAATACGGTAAGGAGCGGGTGGGACAAATCATCACCTTCGGAACCCTGGGGGCAAAACAGGTAATTAAGGACGTTGCCCGGGTGCTGGGCATCAGCATTCCCGAATCGGACATGCTCACCAAGCTTATTCCCAAGGGCCCCGAAGTTACCCTGGGAAAATCCTTTAAGGCGGAGCCCAGGCTGGGCGAGATGGAGGCGGACCCCCGTTATACGGAACTCTTCGGCCTGGCCAGGAAGCTTGAAGGGCTCAACAGGCACTCCAGCATCCACGCCGCCGGAGTGGTAATCGGCAAGTCGGCCCTTTACGATTTTGTGCCCCTCTACCGCGATTCCAAGACCGGAAGCATAGCCACCCAGTACACCATGAGTCATCTGGAAAGCTGCGGCCTGGTTAAAATGGATTTTCTCGGCCTTAAAACCCTGGACGTGATCAAGAACACCGCGGAACTGATACGCCTGCGGGGCGGAAAATGCGCGGATTTCAGCATTGACGGTATTTCCGAAAGCGGGACGGCCGATGCCGAAGCAACCTTCAAAATGCTCGGCGAGGGAAAAAGTTTTGAGGTCTTCCAGTTTGAATCCGAAGGAATGCAGGATATCCTCAGGCAGGCCAAGCCCGGCAGAATTGAGGACCTTATAGCGCTTAACGCGCTGTACCGGCCGGGCCCCATGGATAATATATCCCAGTTTATTGAATCCAAAAACGGCCGCCGGAAGATTACCTACCCCGATCCGAGCCTGGAAAAGGTACTCAGGGAAACCTACGGCGTCATCGTCTACCAGGAACAGGTTATGCAGGTTGCCCGGATCGTCGCGGGCTTTACCCTCGGCCACGCGGATGAACTGCGCAGGGCAATGGGAAAGAAAAACATGGAAAAAATGATCAAGGAGAAGGAGGAGTTTATCGCCGGGGCCGTTGAACGCGGCTACGCCGGGGAAAAGGCCGACGAGATCTTCGAGCTTCTCATTCCCTTTGCCGGATACGGATTCAACAAAAGCCACGCGGCGGCCTATTCGGTTGTCGCCTATCATACCGCTTTTCTCAAGGCTAACTTCCCCGCCGAATTCATGGCCGCGAACCTTTCCAATGAAATTCACAGCGCGGACAAGGATAAACTTTCCGTGTGTATCGGCGAGGCGCGGAAGATGGGGCTTGAAATCGATCCGCCGGACATTAACCATTCGGACAAGCTCTTTACCGTTGTGGAAGGCCGCCTCGTCTACGGTTTTCTGGGAATAAAGGGGCTGGGCGACGCTTCGGCGGACGAGATCATTGCACGCCGCGGGGAGGGCCCCTACAAAGATTTTATAGACTTCCTGCACCGGGTTGAAATTAAAACCGTGGGCAAGAAGGTGATAGAACTGCTTATTCTGACAGGCGCCTTTGACGCCTTCGGCGTTCCCCGCGAAACCCTTCAGGGAAACCTGGAAAGGGCGGTGGAACACGTTCAGAACATCAAGGACGAAAAAAAATTCGGCCAGGCAAGCCTTTTCGGAGAAAGCGGGGAAAAAGAATACCCCGACTTTGAATTCCACGACTTTCCGGAAACGAACCAGGCGGAGAAACTGAAGATAGAAAAGGACCTTATCGGCTTTTATTTTTCCGGCCACCCCATGGACGAATACAGGGATCTTTGGCGGCGGGCGGTAAAAGCCGACCTCGGGAATCACGAAACCCTGGTCCCGGGCATCTGCAGCCTTGTCGGGATCATCAAGAGTGTAAAAATCATTCCTACTTCCAAGGGCGATAAAATGGCTTTTGCCTCCCTGGAAGATTACAACGGGGAAATCGAGGTAACTTTTTTCCCCAGGGCCTGGGAAAGATGCTGCGACAGAATTGAAGTGGACAAGGCCGCCATTCTCAGGGGCAAGATTGAGTACCAGCAAAGCAGGGAACGCCACAGCTTCATTGCCGATAGCTGCATCAGCCCCCAGGAGGCGGAGGAGGCGGTAAGGCAGGAAGAAACCCGGGATCGCAAGTGGGACAAGTACCGCAATATCTGGAAATACGCGAAGGAGCTGGATCTGAACCTGCTGGATCTTTCCGCCGCGGCAAAGGCGAAAGCGGGAACCTATACGGCCCTGGGGGTTCTCAAGGCCCTGCGGACCCACAATGACAAGAAGGGCGGCGAAATGGCCTTCGGCGTCTTACAGGACAGGCAGGCCGAGATAGACCTTGTCTTCTTTTCCAAGGCCTGGAAGAACTGCAAGGCCGTGGCGGCGGAAGACGAGATAGTAGCCCTCCTCGGCAGCATTGATCCCGCAAACGAAAAGAATCCGCAAAAGCCGAGCTTTAAGGTTTCCAGCATACAGGACATCAATAAACTTGTGCGGGCCGCGGCGCGGGAAGCGGCGGAGGATGACCGGGAGGAAGAAGCGGAAGCCCTTTCTTCCCCGGCCGGCGACATCGCCGGGGCCGTCCATATCAGGCTGCGGCGCGAGGCGCTTGACCGCGACGAAAATCTTTACCCTCTGCGGGATTACCTTGCCGGCAGCCCCGGCCCCTGCGCGGTATTTATCCACGTTCCGGTTTCGGAGGGCGAACAGGTTATACGCACCGTTACCGGCCTTGGGGCCGCGCCCGAAACAACGGTTCCGGACGCGCTTGGCCGCTGCGCCGGAGTCGCGGAGGTCTGGAGGGAATAATGCGTTCCGTAATGAATGTCCTGGCCGGCCTTACCGGCCTTTACACGCTTCTGATTTTTATCCGAATCCTGCTTACCTGGTTCTCCGGCGCCTCTTACGGAAAGCCCGGGGAAATTCTTCGCCGCGTTACCGATCCCTATCTTGATTTCTGGCGGGGACTGCCGGGCCTCAGGGCGGGCTTTCTTGATCTTTCACCTATCGCGGGCATGGCGGCGCTCTCCCTTGCCCAAAATATTTTTTCCACCCTTGCCAATTACGGCAGGATAAGCCTTGGCATTATACTCGGCATTACTCTTTCCGCGCTCTGGTCGGCGGCTTCCTTCATTCTGGGTTTTTTTATTATTGTCCTTGTTCTGCGTTTTATCGCCTACCTGACCAACCGCAACGTCTACGGCTCCTTCTGGCGCATCATTGACACCATCTCCCAGCCCCTGCTCTACCGCGTTAACCGGATCATCTTCGGTAAGCGGCTGGTCAATTATCTTAACGGACTCATTGTTGCCCTTCTCGCGCTTCTGGCCCTGCGCGTCGCAGGCGGTTTCGCGGTGCGCCTTCTTTTGAGGCTGCTCGGCACCTTATAAAAGGCATGCAAGGTAATATGTCATACCCCCAAGCGGTACGAAAGAAATTAATGGCCTCTACAGCGGGAGCGCCAAAGCCGCCGTTCACTTGCCTGTAGGGAAAAATACATTCAAGATAATATTTCATACCCCTTAGCCTTGCCTGCCCGGCTCCTATAAAAGATATCCAAGGTAATATGTCATACTCCAAGCGATACAAATGAAAACAAGATATTCCTCCGTGGGGACACAAATCCGCCATTCACTTACCTGTAGAAGCCGCCTTCGGCGGGGAATTCCAGAGTCGTTCACGGCGGATTTGCGTCCCCACGGGAAGTTCATGCGTTTCATTCGTGGTGCAAGAGGCAGAATCTATTACCCTGTCTTTTTTATGATGAGGAAGTCGCCGGGCAGGCAAGGCTAAGGGGTACAAATTTATTAACTTGGATGTATTTTTTACACTAAGTAAGAGGCCGAGATATGAAGCCGTTCACGGCGGTTTTGGCGTTCCCACGGGAAGTTCATGCGTTTCATTCGTGGTGCAAGAGGCAGAATCTATTACCCTGTCTTTTTTATGATGAGGAAGTCGCCGGGCAAGCAAGGCCAAGGGGGCGAAATCAA
>JAISAK010000191.1 GCA_031266695.1 Treponema sp. | reverse complement strand
AGCGGCACGGAGCCCAAGATCAAATTCTACGCCACCTGCTGTACCGAGGTGGGAAGCGGCGGGCTTGGGGAGGCGGAAAAAGAAGCGGCGCGGAAGCTGGAAGCCATCGAAAGGGATATCAGGGCTGTTATCGGCGACTGAAACGGCCCGGTCTTTTCCTCCGGCCGCCGGACCGGGGCCCCGCGGTGAAAGCTCGTCAAAAAAAGAAAGATGTGGTATAATTAGCGGGGTATTAAACCCGCTTGCGGATAAAAAAACCCGAAAATCGCGGCCGGACGTTTTTCAGGGTTCCAAGGAGCGCCAATGAAAGTTCGAATCCTGTGTGTATCCACGCTGGCCTGCTTTCTTGCCGCCGGCTGTTCCGTGAACAAGCTGGCGGTGAACATGATTTCCAACGCCCTTACCGGGGAGGGAAGCGCCGATGTCTTCACCGGGGATTCCGATCCCGAACTGGTGGGAGACGCTCTCCCCTTCGCCATCAAAATGTACGAATCCCTCCTGTCGGGCAACCCCGGACACCAGGGGCTTATTCTTACGACCGGATCCCTTTTTGTGATGTACTCAAACGCCTTTGTCCAGGGGCCCGCGGAAATGCTCCCCCGGGACAAACACGCGGAACGTCAGGCCGCTATGGAACGGGCCAAAAAGCTCTACCTCCGGGGCACGGATATTCTCTACGGGGGCCTGGAGAGGAAATACCCCGGCTTTATCGGGGCTTCCCAAAGGGGGGACCTGCCGGCGATACTGGCAAAGATGAAGAAAGCCGATGTGCCCTACCTTTACTGGTCGGCCGCGGGCTGCCTTTCGGCCTATTCCCTCAACCCCTTTGACATGGATCTGGGGGTAAGGATTCCCGAATTTATCAACCTCGCGAACAGGGCCTACGAGCTTGACCCGGATTTCGGCGGGGGAAGCCTGGACGATTTCTTCGTGCTTCTCTACGCTTCCATTCCCGAAGCTATGGGCGGCAGCAAGCAAAAGGCCGAGATCCATTACCGCCGGGCCCTTGAAAAATCAAAGGGTCTTTTAGCCGGCCCCTATGTGTCCTACGCTGCGGCGGTCTCGATTCCCGCCCAGGATTACGATACCTTTAAGAGTAATATCGACGCGGCCCTGGCGGTAGACCCGGACGCGGACCCCGCCAACAGGCTGGTCAACGTCATTTCCCAGCGGAAAGCCCGGTATCTGCGGGATTCCGCCGCCTTGTTCTTTATAGATTTTGACACCGGCGAGGATTGGGAAGATGAAGATTTTTAATCCCGACAGTATGTCGGATGACAGCTTGCCGGCCGGCGGCTTGCCGGAGTCTGTTTATCCTAAGAGCATAAGGAGCTCCCTATGAATTTCCGGTTCTGTACCCTTCGCAAAGTCCTTCTGTTTTTTTGCGTACTTCTTGCCGCGGGGGGCCCGCTTTTTGCCCAGCGGAAAATAACCATCAAGCTTGCCTCGCTTGTTCCGGAAAATACGCCCTGGGGAGCGGCCATTAACCGCATGGCCGTGGAGTGGGCCCAGGCGACAAACGGCGAAGTGGAACTTATTGTCTATCACAACGGAGTCGCCGGATCGGAAGGCGACGTGCTGCGCAAGCTTAATCTGAATCAGATTCAGGCGGCGATTTTTACCAGCATCGGCCTTAATTCGGTCATGCCCGAGGTTATGACCATCAGTTATCCTTTCCTGATCCGCGACGATGAGGAACTGGACGAGGTTCTTCAAAAAATACGTCCGGAACTGGACGCAAAAATAGAACAGAACGGTTTTGTTACCCTGGCCTGGGCGCGCGCCGGCTGGGTTAAAATTTTTTCCAAAACTCCGGTTTTTACCCCCAACGATCTGCGGAGGCTGAAGGTGGGGACAAACCCGGACGAGCTTGAAATGCTCCAGGCCTTTAAGGTTATGGGCTTCCAGATGGTTCCGGTTAACATGAACGACGTGCTGGTTTCGCTTAACGGCGGCATGATTGACGCGCTTTACCAGAGTCCCATCACCGTTGCCGGCGCCCAGATTTTCGGCATTGCGAAAAATATGTCGACGGTAAACCTGGCTCCCTTTATGGGAGGCATAATTATGAACCGTACCGCGTGGCGGCGCATCCCCGACAGGTACAAGGACCGGCTCCAGCGGATTTGCAAGCGCATTGAAAGGGAAATCGACGGTTCCATATCCGCGCTCGAGAGGGACGCCGTTTCCTCAATGACAAGATACGGCTTAATCATAAACCAGCCCGATCCCCGGCAGGAACAGGAATGGTATAACGACATGGCCAGGCACGAGGCCGAACTTGTGGGGCCTGTTTTCAACAAGGAACTGTATCAAAAAATCAGCGTCCTGCTGGCTGAATACCGGCGGAGACGCTGATCCATGGCCCGGGAAAAAAAACCGGAGGAAAGCCGGAAGGAAGATGCAAAGGGCGGCATAGGGATCTTCCTTTACAGAATCGAAAATATTCTTTGCGTTATCTCCCTTGTTTCCCTGGCCCTGCTCCCCGCCGCGGAAGCGGCGGCGCGGCTTTTTTTCAGATCCGGCGTTCCGGCCTCCTCGGGCCTTGTGGCCCATCTGCTCCTCGCGGGGGGCCTTCTGGCGGGAATGATCACCACCAGGAACAACGAGCACCTTTCCATCGCGCTGGTTCAGTACTTTTCCGGCGAAACGGTAAAGAGGAGGCTTAGGATCTTCAGCGGCCTTCTTTCCGCCTTTGTCGCCGCCGTTATTGCCTGGAGCGCCCTTTCCTTTGTCAAAATAGGCCTTCAGGGAAGAATGATAGGTTTTATTCCAGACAGGGTTTTTGCCTTTGTAATACCCCTGGGCTTCGGCATTATCGCGATTCGCTTTGCCCGGAGAACCGGCCTGAAGGGATGGAAAAAAATCTTTCCCGTCCTCGCCCTCCTCTTTGGGACGGCGGCAAGTTTTCCGGTGATAGCGAAATTCATCTGGGGCTTCGACCTGCCCGACGGGGTGTTTGACCTCTGCGACAAACTCTACCTTCTGGCCTATTACGCCAAAATCCCCCTGGTGATCTTCCTGCTTGTTGCCGCCCTTGGGGGTACTCCGCTTTTTGTGGTAATGGGCGGCCTGGCCCTGCTGCTCCTGGAAGCTTCGGGCGGAGAAATGGACTCGGTGGCTTCGGATATATACTCCGCCCTTACCAACAGTAACATTATCGCCATTCCGCTTTTTACCCTGGTCGGTTTTTTCCTTTCCGAAAGCAAAGCCGGGGAGCGCCTGGTTTATACCTTCCGCAGCCTCTTTTCCTGGCTTCCCGGCGGTATTATCATTGCCGCCGTTATCATCTGCGCTTTCTTCACTTCCTTTACCGGCGCCTCCGGAGTAACCATCCTCGCGCTCGGGGGAATCCTCTATACGATACTTTCGGAACACATGAAGTACCCGGAAAAATTTTCCATAGGGCTCCTTACTTCGACAGGCAGTATAGGCCTTCTCTTTCCTCCAAGCCTTCCCATTATTCTTGTGGGCGCCGCCAGTATGACCAATATTTTCCATCTTTTCCTCGGGGGCCTTTTCCCCGGGCTCATACTTGTAGCGGCGGTAATTATCTTCGGCATCATCGCTTCGGTGCGGATAAAAATTCCGGTTGAAAAATTCGACGGCCGGAAAGCCCTTTCCGGCCTAAAGGGATCGGCCCTTGAGATTTTGCTTCCGTTTTTCCTTATTACAGGTTACTTTACCGGCTCCCTGTCCCTTGTGGAAATAGGCGCGACGGGAGCGATTTATATCTTTATTGTCGAAGTGCTGATCCACCGGGACATCAAGGCGGCCGATATTTTCGGAGTTTTTATCAAGGCTGTCCCCATCATCGGCGGGGTGCTTTCCATTCTTGCCCTTTCAAAGGCCCTTTCCTATTACATCGTGGACACCCAGGCGCCGGCCAACCTCGCGAAGTGGATGCAGTCCGCCATTACGTCAAAGTACGTTTTTCTGCTGCTTCTTAACCTTGCCCTGCTGGTTGTCGGCTGCCTTATGGACATTTTTTCGGCCATTCTTATCGTCCTGCCCCTGGTTGTGCCCCTGGGACAGGCCTACGGCATCGATCCGGTGCATCTGGGAATTATCTTCATTACAAACCTGGAAGTCGGATTCCTTACGCCGCCGGTGGGGCTTAACCTCTTCCTTGCCTCGTACAGATTCAACAAATCGTTCGTTGACATCTGCCGTTATGTGTTCCCCTTCCTTTTAATACAACTGGTAGTGGTGGCGCTGGTAACCTACGTGCCCTGGCTGTCAACCTATCTTACAAGGTTCTTTTAGGGCCGGAAAATTCTAACTCTTTCCCTTGTCGTAGGGCTGTCCCGAGGCCCTCGGAGCGTAATCCTTCCCGCTGAAAAGCACCAGTGTAATCAGCGTAATTAAGTAGGGCAGGGTGTTGAAAAATTCCGAGGGCAGAAACCGGAGGCTTTGGATATTGATAATGTTTACCGCAAGGGCCGAGGACAGGCCAAAGAGGAAGCTTGAGCCAAGGATCCCCAGGGGGAGCCAGCGTCCGAAAGATACCGCCGCAAGGGCAATAAAGCCCTTGCCGTTGATGGTGGTTACCGTGAACTGAATGTCCTGGGTCAGAACAATGCAGCCCCCGGCCAGCCCCGCAAGGGCGCCCGAAACCAGCACCGCGATGTAACGGATTTTTATCACGTCAACTCCCGCCGAGGCAAGGGCCTGGGGGTGTTCCCCGGCGGCCCGGAGGCGCAGGCCCCCGGGGCGCTTGTACAGAATAAACCAGCTTATGAAAAGAATGATCAGGGCTATCCAGACCGTGGGGTAAATTCCGAAGGGCCCCGACTTCATTCCCATGTGGTAGTTCTGGCTCCGGTCCATGCGGAAGATAAGCTGGCAGAAGAATACGGTTATCCCGTTTGAAAGCAAATTGATTCCCGTTCCGGAAATAACCTGATCCGCCTTGAGGGTAACGGACGCAAAGGCGTGAATCAGCGAAAAGAGGCAGCCCAAAAGGGCGCTGAGGAACAGGGCGAGGGGAATTGAAAAGCCGATTTTTGTTTCCAGAAGCACGTGGCTTATGGCCGCGGTCGCGGCGCCTATTGCCATAAGTCCCTCAAGGGCGATATTTACAACGCCGGATCTTTCACAGATCATGCCGCCGGTTGCGGCAATGAGGATGGGCGCCACGATCATAAAGGTTGAGGGAAGCATGTTTATTATCGTTTGAAAGAAAATCATTGTTCAGCCCCTTCCCGGATATTTTCCTGGGCCCGGCGCGCCTTCTCCTTCATCTGCCAGTCGATGACTATACGAACCCCGGCCCGAAGCGATATGAATACGACCACCAGCCCCATGATTATAGACGTAATCTCCTTGGGAATCTGCCGGGACTGCATAAGGGGCTGGGCGGATTTGAGCATGCCGAAGAGAAGGCCCGCAAGGGCTGTTCCCCAGGCGGTGCTGTTTCCCACAAGGGCCACCGCGATGCCGTCAAAACCGTAGCCGTCCTGAACCGCAAGCACCCTGCCGTAGGTGAATACGCCGAGGGAAACCGCCGCGCCGGCAAGACCCGCGAAGGCGCCCGAAATGGCCATCGCGGTCGTGACGTTGGCGTTGACGCTTATTCCGCCGTAACGCGCCGCTTCTTTATTGATCCCCGTTGCCCGCAGCGAATAACCCAGCCGGGTTTTGCCCATCAGGATCCAGTAGAAAATTATCGCGGCCAGGGTAAGCCAGAGGCTGTAATTCAACCGGGAACCGTTGGTGAAGGATTCAAGCAGGGGGCTGGAGAGCCGGGCGGTGACGGGGAAATCCGGCGTCTTAAAGGTGTTTGCACCGGGAATACGCAGGGTAAGCAGCCGGGACAGGTAAAAGGCGAT
>JAISAK010000199.1 GCA_031266695.1 Treponema sp. | reverse complement strand
TTTGATTTATGATATTCATAATTCCGGTAGATATTTTCCCGCCGATTCCGGCAGGATTCCCAAAGTTTTTACCGACATATTTTATAAAATTCTTAAACATACAATATATTTACATTTTTCATATTCTTTTGTCAATCAGCGCCGAAGGCGCTTGTCATAATTTTTCAGAAAAATTTGGTTTGGTATTTCGCATAACGTGAAATAGGTGACATTAATGGCATTTATATCGCACTTTGGGGCGTTAAAAAGAAATGGTACCTTAATCATCGGCATTTTCAAAGTTGTCTAGGGGGCTGCGGATTTTCAGGGCTTTGCGGCGGGCTACGTGGGTGTAGCGCTCGGTAGTACGGATAGAATTATGACCAAGAAGCTCCTGGATGTAACGAATATCGGTACCATCTTCAAGAAGATGAGTGGCAAAAGCGTGGCGGAGACTGTGGATCGAAGCGTTCTTCTCGATATTTGCGCTGTGAAGCGCGGCCTCGCAAATATGCTGGGCGGAACGGATAGACAAATGACAACCCGGCGAAGAACCCGGGAAAAGCCATGTTTCAATTTTGCAGGCGGCTTGATAGTTTTTAAGGTATTGGATTACGTGATCTGAAAGGAGAGTGTAACGATCTTTCCGGCCCTTTCCTGACACAACCCGGATAAGCTTGCGCCGGGGATCAATATCTTCTTTTTTGAGGGCCACAACTTCACCAACCCGGAGACCCGCGGAATAAACCAGCATCAAAAGAAGCCTGTGTTTAATATTGATCTTGGCAGCCAGCATTGTTTTAATTTCCTCCCTGGAAAGAACTACAGGCAGCTTTTTGTCCTGTTTGGGACGACTCTGCCCGCAGACAATATTTTGCTTTACCACATATTTATAGAAAAACCTGAAACCGCTCAAGGCAAGATTCATTGAAGAAGAGGATAAGCCCTTTTCTTTTTCCTGGTAAGCAAGATATTTTTTTATATCCTCCGGAGTAATATTCTCCGGCGGTTTCCGCGAAAAACGGCAAAGGGCTCTGTTGTAATGCACATACGCCTCCCTGGTTTTGGGACTGTACTTTCTGGAACAGAGCTCCGTCTCCATTTTTTTAATCCACGCTTTTGAAAACATATCCGGCAGACATTCCTGATTTACCGGCGCCTCTTCATGCTGCTCTGCGGCGGGGTTCTTCATTCCTTCATCAATCACCTCCTTGCCGGAAAAAAAGTTACCCACTGAAACCGGATCGGGACAATCTGTATTTACCTCGACATAGGGAATCCCATCGAGGGCCTGTTTAACCAGTACGGCGCGGTCTTTCGGTTTCAGCGTAAACCGCTGAAAAAGGTTGTCCCACCAACAGAGGCGGGTATGTAATATCCGGGTAAAAAGAACCGTGTCATAATCGAAAAACGGCAGACGAATACTGCCGTTTTCATGAAAAAGATAAACCACATCCATAACAGCCTCCTCAAAAACTCACAGCCCGCGCCGCCCTATTACCACCGGCACAGGCCGCCCTATATTAGCGCGAAACCAATTCAAAAACCAGTGCTCCGCTCTTGGAGTCGCGCTGTTCCGGCTCCTTCGTTAAAGTACAGTCCCCGGCGGACAACAGCGCTCCGGAACCGGTTTTTTCAACAATGCTTCTGCTTCCCACAACAAGCGCCAGTCCCCGCCCGGAACAGCCATAACGGCCATAAGGCCCCCTGTTCAGCGGAAAGGCATCGGAGATAACGCGGACAGCCTCTCTCTGCCGCTCCCTGCCGCCGGCCTCCTCCGGCCCCGCAAAGAGAAAGCTTAACACGGCCCGCTCCTTTGGCAGCCCCGCCGCGGCGGAAAGATGATGCAGTTCCCGCGGCGCATCTTCCGTATCAAAGGCAAAGTGGCACCAGCGCCCCTTGCCCGTTCCGCCGCGGCCATTACCGTCGGCGCCGTTCTTTCCGCCGGGGAAGGGGCAGGGGTCCGCGTGGGGACACGGAGAAAGCGAAACGAGGCCCTTTTCAATAACGGCGCTTCTCAGGGCGCTGACAAATTCACCGGAACGGGGAACGCCCGGCTCAACAACAAGGACGGAACCGGAAGCTCCGGAGAGTCCGGCAAGAAGGCCGGCGGAATGTTCCGCATAACGCCGAAGCCCTTCCCGGTTATGAATATTGCCGTAATTCTCGGTGAATACGTTTACCGCGCAGATCAGGGCAGGCGGCCTCTCGTTATGCGCTCTAAACTTAAGGAACGGCGCCTTTCCTTCGGCGGACAATAAAACACCACTGGCACCGATGCTTCCCCTGAGGGTTTTAATTTTCCAGGGACAGATCCCGCTGTCCGCCGGACAGATTTTTGCCAGGGCGGAAAAAAATTTCTCCCCGGCCTCCAAAACCGCGCCGGTACGATCAACGCAGTAAAACTCAAGCGGCAGGGATCGGAACTCGGGCCGGGATATCCACAGCGCCGAGACAAGGGTAAGGGGGCCCGAGCCAAGATCGATTACGGTATCGTCCGGGGAGAGCGAAAGATCCAGCGAAGGCAAAAGACGGCAGAGCCGGTACAGGTTCCAGGGCAGAAAATAGCGAAGGTAGGCGGAAAGCAGATTCGGCCTGCCCAGGTATGAAAGCTTCCGTTCTCCGCGGCCGCCGGTAAGAAGCCGGGACAGCTCCGCTACATCGGCGGGAAGCGCCGCGCGAAAACGCCCCGGAAGGGGAAAGGTTTTATTGACAAGATCGGGGACACCGTCCAGAATGCGGCGAATCTCGGGCCCCGGCGAAACAAAAAGCCCTGTCCCCTGTCGGGGCGCTGAAGCCGGCGGGCCGGCGCCCTCCGCCTTTTCAATCATGCGCTTTTCTCCCTGATCGTAAAGTAAAGCTCCAGAAGCTGTGAACGCAGGGCCGCCAGCCGGGCCCGAAGATCCTGCCGGTTATCGGAAAGCTCCCGGTAAAGTTCTTCCCGCGCGCCTTCAACGGTAAAATGCCGTTCATAGAGCAGATATTTAAGGCGCAGCAAAAGCTGCAGACCCCTGTCCGAGTAAAGACGTTTTCCCCGATAATCCTTTTTCGGCTGAATCAGCGGTATCTCGCGTTCCCAATACCGAATCACGTGTATCTTCACCCGCAGCAGCCGGGCCGCGTCGGCGGCGGTATAGGATTTCACGGCCGCCTTTTTTTTGTACCGCTTCCGCCGCCCCGATGGTTGCGCCTAACGGAAGAACCCGCACCGGAGGCCCCGGCGGATGATGGATTCCTCCGGCCGTCCCCCGCGGCGGCGCGGATCTCGACCAAAACCGGGATGAGTGAAAAACCGAGGGTCTTGCGGATTTTATTTCTGAGATAGGAAATATAGGCCTCATTAACCGCCCGGAGGCGGGATACAAAAAAGATAAACCGCGCCGGATTGGCCGAACGCTGTACGGCGTACTTTATCTTGAAACGGGTATTGGGGCCGGAAGGAGGCGGGTATTCCTCAAGCCAGCGCTCAAGCGCCGCGTTAAGCCGGCTTGTCTCAACCTGCGTATTAAGCTGACGGTACATTGTAACGATTGTACCGAGAAGCTTGTCTATTCCTTCTCCGTCCTTTGCACTTACCGCCACAATGGGAGCGTATTCCATCTGGCCGAAGAGAAAGCGGATCCGATCCGAAACCGCCTCAAAATTGTTTTTTACCCGGGGCACAAGATCCCACTTGTTGAGAACCATGATGATCCCCCTGCCCTTGTCGTGGGAAAGGGACGCAATCTTCTTGTCCTGATCGGTAAGCCCTTCCTGCGCGTCTATCATGAGCAGTACGATATCCGCCCCGTCTATGCTTTTGATTGCCCGGTTAACCGAATAATACTCGATGTTCTCGGTTACTTTGCTCTTTCTGCGTATTCCCGCGGTGTCGAGGATCACAAAGTCCTTTGATTTCCAGGAAAAGGAACCTTCAACCACATCGCGGGTAGTGCCGGGTATCCCGCTTACAATGGAAGCGTTAGACGAAGTAAGCCGGTTCGAAAGAGTCGACTTTCCGGTATTCGGTTTTCCCAGGAGGGCAATGCGGATTCTCTCCTTCCCCTCCCCTCCTTCCTCAACCCGTGAAAAATCAAGGCGGGAAACAAACTCTTGTTCCAGCTCACCGATATTTTCCCC
>JAISAK010000119.1 GCA_031266695.1 Treponema sp. | reverse complement strand
GGCCTGGGGCTCGCCATATCAAAACGTATCGTAGAGCTCATGGGCGGCAGGATATGGATTGAGTCCGAAATGAACAAGGGTTCCACGTTCATCTTTACCATAGATATCATCCGCGACCGGGAAAAGCAGGAAGACAACAAGAGCCCCGGCGCCGCGATTACGGCGGCGGATATCCGGCCGGACGAGGCGGTTCATTTTGAGGAATTCAGGATAATCCTTGCCGAGGATGTGGAGATCAACCGGGAAATCCTGAGCTTCCTCCTTGAGCCGACCGGAATTGCCTTCGACTACGCGGAGAACGGCCTGGAAGCGGTGCGGCTCTTTGAGGCCCGCCCCGAACAGTACCAGATGATTTTTATGGATGTGCAGATGCCCGAAATGAACGGCTACGAGGCCACCCTTCGTATCCGTGAATTGGAAGCATCCTGGCGGGAAGAAAAAAAAGGCGGAAATTTACGGAACATTCCTATTATTGCCATGACGGCTAATGTGTTCCGGGAGGATATAGAAAAATGCCGTGAGGCCGGGATGGACGACCATGTGGGCAAACCCCTGAATTTGGAAGACGTGCTGGCCAAGCTGCGAAAATATCTGCCCTTGGGCGCGAAACGTTAAGGAGTTGGCGACATCATCAAATATGCGGCATAATTTCAGACAAACTTTTTTACTGCTTCTGACAAGTATCATCCTCCTTGGCGGCTGCCGGAGTATTGACCGTACCAGACGGGAAATGCACATTCCCCGGTATGTCGTTATCTTCAGTTTTGACGACGGGCCAAATGTCCATAAGGATACCACGGCCCGCCTGCTGGATATCCTCGGCAAGTACAATATCCGCGCCCTGTTCGCCCTGCTCGGCGAAAACGCCGAATACAGCCCGGAACTTGTCAGGCGCATTCGGGACGAAGGCCATTACATCATCAATCACGGGTACGGGGATGGCTGGGTTGTTTCCATGAGCAAGAGCGAGTTTCGCGAGAATCTCAGGCGGGGGGAAGCGGCCATCACCGCGGCGCTTGGAGAAGAGCTGCGCCACCGGCTCTATCGCCCCCAGGGCGGCTATTTCAAAAAAAAGCACCGGCGGATATGGAAAGAAGAGGGCTACATCATGGTAACCGGCACCGCCCGGGCCTACGACGCGGTTATTGACGAAACCGGAAAAAACAAGGTTCGGCACAGAATTATCAGGACCATTGCGGAACAGCGGGGCGGAATGATCCTGCTTCACGACGCGCGGGATTCCCACCTGCGCATGGAAAGGGAGCTTGAGAAATGTCCCGAGGGGGAATTCAACCGTTCCTGGATCCCCGAGGTGACCGAAGAAATAATTATCCGGCTTTTGGAAAAGGGATACCGGCTTAACGGCTTTGACATTCCCGGGCTTCTCGATATAGAATCCTGAAATCATGGTTGATTTTATCTGTCCCAACTGCCAGACAAAAACAGGCGGTGAAGAATTTGAAAAAACCCTTTGGGTTTGCGCCAACTGCGGGTACCACAGCCGCCTTGACTGGCGGCAGAGGCTCAGCATCACCGCCGACGAGGGCAGTTTTGTTGAATTTGATTCCGGCATGGAATCCGAAAATCCCCTGGATTTTGCCGATTACCGGGAAAAGATACGGGAACTGCAGGGGAGCTGTAAAACAAAAGAGGCCGTAATAACCGGCCGCTGTGCCATTAAGGGCTGTCCCGCGCTTGTCTGCGTCATGGACAGCCATTTTATGATGGCCAGTATGGGGAGCGTGGTCGGTGAAAAAATAACCCGTATCTTTGAATACGGCGCGGAACACAGGCTGCCGGTAATTATTTTCAGCGCCTCCGGGGGCGCGCGTATGCAGGAGGGAATCTTCTCCCTTATGCAGATGGCAAAGACATCGGGCGCCGTTGCCCGGCACAGCAGGGCCGGCCAGCTTTACATCACGGTAATGGCCGATCCTACAACCGGGGGCGTCACCGCTTCCTTCGCGTCCCTTGGGGACATTATCATCGCGGAGCCGGGAGTGCTTATCGGCTTCGCGGGGAAAAGGGTTATCCAGGACACCATAGGCTATACCCTGCCGGAAAAATTCCAGTCCGCCGAATTTGTTTTTGATCACGGCTTTGCCGATCTGATTGTCCCCAGGGATGAAATGCGCGAAGTCCTTGCCAGGTTTCTCCGCCTGCACGGCCGGGCCGCGGACGCGGCGGGAGGTTCCCGTGGCTAAACTGAACATCTCCCAGCGGCTTGAACTGCTCAAGGGCCTCGGCCGGCCTACCATCCGTGACTATATCCCCCGCCTGTTCGGTGATTTTACCGAGCTTCACGGGGATCGTTACTTCAGCGACGATCCGGCGATCCTCGGCGGCATCGGACTCTTTGACGATATTCCCGTTACGGTTATTGCCCAGGTCAGGGCGCGGGACATAGAGGAACTCAAGCGGGTGAATTTCTCCATGCCCCACCCCGAGGGCTACCGCAAGGCCCTGAGGCTTGCCAGGCAGGCGGAAAAATTCCACCGCCCCGTAATCTGCTTTATCGACACCCCCGGCGCCTTCTGCGGAGTCGGCGCCGAGGAACGGGGACAGGGGGAAGCGATAGCCCGGAACCTTGCCGAATTTATGGTTCTGAAAACCCCGGTTGTTTCGCTGGTCCTCGGCGAAGGGGGTTCCGGCGGCGCCCTGGCCCTGGGGGTCTGCGACGAATTGGCGATGCTGGAAAACGCCCTCTATTCGGTAATCTCCCCCAAGGGCTTCGCTTCAATCCTTTGGAAGAACGGCAGCCGTGAACGGGAAGCGGCGGAAATCATGAAGAT
>JAISAK010000070.1 GCA_031266695.1 Treponema sp. | reverse complement strand
TAACCCACCATGCCTCGCGTATCAAGGCCTTGCGCAAAATAATATAAGGAAAAAGACATACAAGGTAATATTTCATACCCCCTTGGCTTTACCTGCCCAGCTCCTATGTTCCTCAACTTTGTTCCGTGAACGCCTTTGTTCCCTGACGGATAGTTTTACTTTCTTTGACGATCAACCTTCATTGTAGGAGGCCAGAAGTCGCCGGGCAGGCAAGGCCAGGGGGTATAAGGTCTTTTCTTGCATATCTTTTTTACAATGAAGAAGAAGCCGAGGTACGGAGTAATAGCAGCCCGCCAAGGGCTGTTATTCAATGATGTACCACACGCCCGGCGGCCGATAACGGCCGCAGTACCGAAAAAAGGTGCGAGGGTTTTAACCCTATCACTAAAAAGACATACAAGGTAATAGACTTTGCTCTTGGCGCCATGAATGAAAGGAATATCTTCTACAGCGGGAGCGCCAAAACCGCCGTGAACGACTCTGGAATTCCCCGAAGGAGCAGACTTACCAAGGCTGCGAAGGCGGATTCTACAGGCAAGTGAACGGCGGCTTTGGCGCTCCCACGGGGGAATATGCTGTTTTCATTTTTGTCGCTTGAATGTATTTTGTGCCCGCCTTGCATGCCTCGGCGTCCTTTGGCTATACTTTGTCTATGCGGCGATTTTTTTCCGGGTTTCTTTTTTTTGTTTCCCTTGGTTTTCTTTTCGGGGAAGAAGATACCGCGCCGCCCTTTCCGCTTATCCCCCTTCTTGAAACCGCCGTTTCCGGCGAACTCCGCTGGCGGCCCGACTGGCCCCCGGAAATTCCGCCGGACGCTTTTTCCGCCGGCGGCCGGGCGGAACGCGGCGCCCCGAGGGAGATTCTTCTTGCGGGCGGGGCCGGAACTTTTACCCTTCGCCGGGACGAGGCCGGCCGGCTCCGGGTTTTTCCTTTTTTCTCCAAAGGAAAATCTTTACAGGCGGAATTCGAATACGGCCGCTCCGGCGATATCGGAAGCGTAAAGACCCTTGTTCCCGGCGAAGACCCCTGGCGCTTTGAATTTCCCGAGGGCTTCCTTCCTTACGGCGGCGGTTCCGCTGTTTCGCTCCCGGTAAAAGCCTCCCGGGGCGGGGCGGTTTTTTACGTTTTTTTCTTCGAGGCTCCGGGCTTTCTTTCGGAAACCTGGTATGACGGGGACGGAAATTTTCTTGTATATTACAAGGCGGAAATTTACCGGGATTCTTCATCCTGGCGCGTCCGTTCCCTGGAAAAGCGCGACGCCGCCGGCGCGGATTTTGAGGATCGCTCCTTTGACAGTGAAGGCAACATAACGGAGCTTTCGTCGCCGGAGGGAATTTTCACCGCCCTGTACCGCCTGAAACGCCCCCTGTATTGGACGCGGCCCCCCGCGCTTACCGATGCGTCCGCGTTGGCGGATGCAGGCGCGTCGGCGGATGCGTCCGCACCCGCGGATACGCCTGCGGATGCGGCGGAGGACTTGGCCGCCTCCCCGGAGGCCCCGGTCTCTTTCATCCTCCAATGGGACGAGCGGGGTTATTTGACCATCATGAAATCCGCCGAAACAAAGGAAGGGGATATCGCCGAATACCGTTACGAATACGATCTTGACCCGCGGGGGAACTGGACAAAGCGGCAGGGCCTTTCCATGACAAGCGGATTCGGCCTGCTGATTCCCGGCGCCGGTCTTTCGTGGATCCGTCAAATCACCTATCCGGAAACCGCTCCCGCCGGGGGGGAGTAAGGTGGCCGCCTCGGAAGAATGGAGGGAAGTCCTTTACAAAAAAACCTTTGAGGAAGAGCTGCGGGGCCTTGAGCGGCGAAGGACAGCCGATCCGGATTGTAAAGTCGGGGATCTTGAGGGAATTCTTCGGAATTTATACATAATGGAAGGCGCCGACTGGGGCGGAAGGGGCGATATACAGGATACGGCTATGGCCGCGGTCATAGCCGCCTACGAGTATTTCATAGCCCAATGGAAGACGGAAAAATGACAGGCCCCTGTTACCTTTCAGGCCGCCGCTTGTTGTATATATAACAGACGAAGTGTAGTTTCATGTTCCTCCTTTTTCTTTCGCCCCGGGGTTACTCCTTTCCCCGGGGCTTTTTTGTGGGCCGGGCTTGGTATTAGCGGGCCGGGCGCTGATCTGCACACTCCATTCTCCGCCGTATTCAACGCCGTGGGTGGACGCGAAATCCCCCATGTTTATGGCAAACGACAGGGAATCGAGACTGTTGTAATACATCAGGGTTTTTCCCTCGGGCACATCGCCAAAGCTGTTGCAGAAGGGCATTTCGCCCTTGAATACCGGGACAGCCCCGTTGAATATTTCAACCGTATACACATTTCCGGTTTGTATGCCCATGCCCTCCGCCACGGCCCGGTCGATATTGGTCCACACATTGCCGTATTGGACATCAAGAATCGGAATATTGCCAAAGAGCGCGCCGTTTTCAAAGGCCGCTTTTTGATAGCCTATGGTTTCGACCCGGGGCGGGAGGGCTTTCCCGACCTGTTCAAAAGAGATGGCCCCCGCCGCCAGCCGCGCGCCGGTATAGGCGTACACATCCCGGCCATGGAAAGTATAGGATTTTTCGGAATCCAGGCGGCGGTTCACCGCCTCGTCAATCTGCCGCACCTCCTCAATGCCGAATTTTTCCGCCACCAGGGTCAAGGTTCCGTTGTCGGGGGTTACAAAATACTGCCAGGTTTTGGTTTTCAGGACAACGGAGAGCCGCTCGGTTCCCACGCCGGGGTCAACCACGGATACAAACACCGTTCCCGCGGGCCAGTATTCCACGGTCTGATAAAAACGGTACGCGGCGTCCCAGATACTGTAGGCGGGGATTTCGTGGGTCAGGTCGTAGATTTTCAGATTCCGGTCTACCCCTATGGCAACGCCCTTCATAGCGGAAACCGCCCCGTCTTTCAGGGAAAAATCCGACTGGAACACCAGGATTCCCGCCGCTCCCCGGGGATACGGCCCCCCGGCGCAGGCCGCGAGGCCGCATACAGCCAGACCCAGCACGATAAAACGAAGATATTTTTTCATGATCCTTCCTCCGCGGTCTTTCCCGCCGCCACTCTACAAAATGATCATAATGCGGCGTATTCCCGGCTTCAAGTCCTCCGAAAATCCCCCGGCGGGGTAGTTTATTTTGTTTTTCTGCTATAAAATATGAAAGAGGAATTTTTATGGAATGGCGGGCAAGTCATATATTGGTAAAAGACCGGGGACTGGCGGAAGAACTGCTAAAAAAGATAAAGCAGGGCGCCCAGTTTGAGTCTCTGGCC
>JAISAK010000060.1 GCA_031266695.1 Treponema sp. | reverse complement strand
CTCCTGATCGAGGCAGGAATCCTGTTCGCCATCGAATTCCGGGAACAAGGTTTTGTCGGTGTAGAAGGTGCGTTTTTTACAGCCGGCGCACTCTTTGTCGGCAATGAAGCCATACAGTTTATCGTGATACAGGCTGGAAATAAAATTTCCAACCGTCCAGTCGCGTATGACATCGCCGCCAGCGCGGCCCGCCCATTCTTGAGAGAAAAACAGCGCCTGCTGCTCGGCGTCAAGATCCGCGAGCATAGCCGCGGCGGCCAGGGAGATGCTTCCGCCCCTAAACAGCTCCTGTACTGTCGGTTCGAGCGACAAGAGCCTGACGCGCTGGTAAATCTCCGCAACCTTCCGGTCGCACCGCTCGGCGATCTTTTGCATCGGTTCGCCGTTTTCAATGAGGCGCTTAAAATAGGCCGCCTCGTCCAGGGGGTGCATGGCAAGCCGGTTGAGGTTCTCGGAAAGGGCTATGTCGTCGGCGTGTTCGGTCTCGTCTCCCTCAAGGATACGGCAGGGAATTTCCGTCCAACCCAGCAGCCGGACCGCGGCGAGACGGCGGCGGCCGGCGGCAATGGTAAAAAGCAACGGGAGAGCCTTGTCGCAGGATGCCTCGCCGTTCAGCGTCGCCTTTACCGTGATAGGGTTGATAAGGCCGTTGTGTTTAATATCTTCTGCCAGGCTTTTAATGTCCCCTTCCCCGCCGTATAAGCGGTTGGCGCTGCAAGATATGCTGTCAATAGGCAACGTTTTTACGTTCATACATCATTCCTTTAGGCCTTAAGCCTTTATTCAAAAAATTCCCGCAGGGCTTTAATCAGGGCGGGAATGTCATCGGCGTTAATACGGACGCAGTTATCGCTCATGCAACGCCTCGGGCGGATAACGATCTGGTTTTCACCGGGACAGTAAATAAAAATCCCGTCATCACGGATGTCAATGAGATCGTCATGTCCTTTGTAAACCACTTCCACATCTCCAGGATTGGTTTTTAACACCGCCTTGCTGGCGGCAACATAGCCCTGGTACTGGTTCTGTATTTCAGTTAGCTTGCTCATTTCATTGCTCCTTACCACCTCTGAATGAGGGCGTTTATGCCCCGATAATACTGGGGCTCCAGGCAGTCCAGATGAAACTGCTCCGCCTGGACTATGCTCCCGTCTTCCGTGCCGTGTATCGCAATAAGTGTCACCGGCTTGTCGTCGGCTAAACCGCATACCGGACATTTCCAGTCGTTGGCAAGGTTAGGATGGTCAAATACTCTCATTTTCTTGCTCCGTTAAAATGGAATATCGTCGGCAAAGCCGTCGTCGGCAGGCGGATCCGGAGGCGCTGCGCCCGGTTTCTGCGCTGTGTTGCTATTGCCATTTGTGGTTCCGCCCAAAAGCTGGACCGTCGCCGCGGTGACCGCCACCTTGGAGCGGTTCTGGCCGTCCTGCTCCCACCGCTCCTGGGTCAGCCTGCCGGTAACGGCTATCTGCTTTCCTTTGGTCAGGTACTGATTGAGGGTTTCCGCAAGCTGGCCCCAGAGGATAATGTCAAAGAAGCCGGCTTCGTCTTTCCACTGGTCCCCGGCCTTGCGCCGTTCATTCACCGCCAGGGAGAAGTTGGACACCGCTTTCCCGCCCGAGGTGTGCCGCAGATCCGCGTCGCGGGTTAGGCGGCCTATCAAAGCAACCGAATTCAAGTCCGGCATAAATTGCTCCTCCTAAAAAATTTCCGCATTGAGGCGGTCTTCAGCCGCTTCTTCCCCCTCCGGCTCGGAGTACATGGCAGGGAGGGGATCATCGTCAAACGGCACAGGCTTATACGCCGCCTTCCTTTTTTCCAATTCTTCCCCCCACTTGCTGACAAGGCCCTCGACAATAGCCATTCCCGCCTCGTGACGACCTGTCCTCTGCAAAATGTTTTTCACCGACTGCTTTTCTTCATTGCTGAAATAATCAAATTCGTCGGGATCCCGTGCGATCATGATGGAAATTATCTTTTCCTTCAACTCTGTCCGTTTAAGGATCAGCGGATCTATTTTGGAGTTCTTTTCCGGCTCCGGTTCGGGAACGGTTTTTTCATCCGCTTCTTTGTTCGGTAATTTTTCCGGCTCCAGATCTTCCAGGTCTTGGGTAAAAATATCAGAGGCGGCGCAAGAGGTGATCGTCGCGTCAACATACGCCCTTTTCTTGCTCATTTTGATGACGGTGTTGTAGGTGTCCGCAATGTCGGGATTTTCAATTTTCCCTACCGGCTGATTTTCGATCTCTGCGTCGCCGTCAAGAAATTTAGCCCCGCAGCCTCCTTTTTTTCCATAACATATCCAGCCGCCGCCATACTCGGCTTTCCCCTTGATGATGGTTTCCTGGCCGCAAGCCGGGCATTTTTTAGCCGCATTGCGCCACCGGTATTTGCTTTCCATGGTGGTCGCCAGGCCCACGCCCTCTGCTATTTTTTGTCCGCTTTCGATGTGATAAATGCTGCACCGGGTTAAGACTTCCATGTGATCGTTGGAGAGCGTTTTTATTTCCTGGACAAAATCAGGCCGCAGCCGGAACATGAAACAGAGTTTATCTGCCCCTGGCTTAAGCAAGTTTTTCTTCGTGTCTCCGGGAAAACTCTTTCCGAAATGGGTCCCTTCCTTCATCAGGTCGGTCATAAGCCCCTGAATTTTCGTCACCTGATTCTTTACTTCAATAACTGACAATTCCCGCGGCTGTGCAACAACCGCCAACGCCGTGTCTTCCATAATAACCTCCTTACCGTATGTGCAACGACGCGCTTTGCGACAATAACATCCCCGGCACTTCACCGCCGGCCTTGAGAACTTCCAAAATATCTTTTTTGTCAATTTCCCGTTTCTCCGGGATAACCCGAAAATATTCGACGGGTATTTCATCCTGGTTCCGCACATAAACCGAAGGCGGATTGTTCTGTATGGACAGGGAAAAGGTTCCCGCCTGGGCCTTCTTCATGCCGATCCTTTTCATGTTTTCTTCCAGCAGCCACCGCAGGGCTCCGACCTTCCGCTCGGCGGTTTTCCGCCGGGCGGAAAGTCGCTCCTCCTCTTTTTTGCAGCTTTCGCCAAAGGCTTCCAGGTTTCGGATAAGTTTACAGATTCGTTCCGCCTTGCCTTCAAAATTGCCCTGGTTTTCTTCATTCATGGCAAACAAAAGGGCCTTTTCTTCTTCGGTGATTTCCTTCGGGTTTCCGTCTGGGTCCACGAGGGCTTCATCGATAAGATTGTTGAGCGCCAAAATATCATCGCCGATATCGTAGAGCGTCATTTGGACCTCGCTTGAGAAGCGATAAACGCCCAGGCTTCGCGCTCTGTTTTGAAGCTCTTTACCTTCCTGCTGCCCAGGTAAACCGAAAACAATTTTTTCTTTTCGTTGTAGCTCACGCTCATTTCCGCGTAGTTCATGCTGATACCTCCTCATTGCATGACAAGCAGTCTTCCTGCCATTCGCACCGGGCGCATTTTTCCGCCGTTCCGAAAGATTGGCATTGCAACTCATGGGAACACCCCACGCATTTTTCAACGCAATCGAAGCCGCAGTGAAAATCGTGGCCCTCCGGAACCTTCCATCCCATCCCGGCGTACGTCGCCTGAATTAGGAATTCCGCCGTTTCCTGTTCGTTCAAGGTGAAACCTCCTTTAGCCGCCCTTCCTGGGCCGGCCCTTTGCCATGGTGTCGCCGGCGCCATAGCCCGGCTCCCCGTCGTGTTTTATGTCCTCGGGATGGAAGCGGATGGACCCGGAAATATTGCGGCAACGTATTTTCCCGGCCACCCTCATATCGTCAAGGTGCCTCTCCGATATGTTTAAGTACTGGGCGGCCTGGGCCCGGGACCATAACATTTCTGTTTCCTGGGCGGCTTCTATCAGGTCTTTTTCCAGGCTTAAAAGCCGCGTTTCCAGGAGGAGCCGGTCGTTTTTTAGCCGCTCAATTTCGTCCAGTATTTTTTCTGTCTTTTTCATAACCCGCTCCATAACAGTTAGGCTCCCGGCTTCTTAGGTCCGTTCCGGTCCCACGCCGGCGGCTTTATGCCCTGCCGCTTTTGCTCCCTGGCCCAGTCCAGAACGAAGAGTCCCCGGCTGATTATTTTCAGGTCCCTCTGCCTGGCAATCAGGTAAAAAAGTTTGTAGTCCATGCGCTGCCTCCTTGGTTTTCTGCCCCGGCTGTTTCTTGCCGGAAAACACGTCCAGAAAGTCATAGATCAAGTCCAATGCCTCGCTCACGATTTCCCCCCTTTGGGTTTCCGGCCACGCTGGGGCTTGGGCTCCGTGTCGTAGTCGCAAAACTTCAATTCGTCACGGAGGGCCCGGATAAGGCCGGAGGTTATTTCTACCTCCTGCCGCGCTATGGCATACTCCGACCGCACCCGGGAAAGCTGTATGCTGGCGGCGGCCTTACGGTTCTCAGCGGTCACCAGTTCCCGGCCCAGTTTCTCAATCTCTCCCTCAATCCACTCCTTCGCTATGGGCATAAGAAACACCTCCTAAAAAAATACCCCCTTCGGGGTTACGGTCCCTGGGGGGGTGGCTGCCGGTGAAAGCCGCCCCGGAAGCCCGTAACATCTTCCGGGGGGGCTCTTTGCTTTATCTATCTATAATTATTGTCGGATATTTCAAACAATATGTCAAGTAAAAAGTTTGAATTTTCCGACAAAATTTAAGAAATTCGTGATATAATCCGATAATTAAGGAGATGGACGGTTTGACGTTGACTGAAATGTCCCAAATTTTAGGGCTTCCCCCAAAAACAGTTGAAAGGCGCATACAGAGGGCGGGGTTTAAGCCGGTAACAAGAGAGGCGATATACGCCCCCGAAGTCCTTGAAGCCATCCGCGATACCCCCGGCCGGGGCAGG
>JAISAK010000276.1 GCA_031266695.1 Treponema sp. | reverse complement strand
CCTGCCCGGCGACTTCCATATCATAAAAAAGACATACAGGGTAATAGATTCTGCCTCTTGCGCCACGAATGAAAGGAATATCTTTCCTGCAGGGACGCAAATCCGCCGTGAACGGCTTCATACCTCGGCCTCTTACCTATTACAAAAAATACATTCAAGATAATAGGTTCTACCTCTTGCGCCACAAATGAAAGGAATATCTTCCCCAGCGAGAGCGCCAAGCCCGCCGTGAACGACTCTGGAATTCCCTGCCGAAGGCAGACTCTACAGGTAAGTGAATGGCGGCTTTGGCGCTCTCGCTGGGGAGGTTGTTAATTTTATTCGTACCGCTAGGGGTAGAATATATTACCTCATATATGTATAGTAAAAACATGAAGGAAGTTGTTTACGACGGCTCTCTGGAAGGACTCTTCGCGGTGCTGGACGAGGCGCGCCGCACGGGAAACGCGCCGGGGCGGATTCTCCGCGCCCCGCCGGGGCAGCCGTACTCGCCGGAGCAGCCGTACCCGCCGGCCCGGCCGGACAAAAGCGGCCTTTCCGGGCAGGCGTGCGGGGCGGTTCAGGGGGACTTGTTTGACGACGCCGGAACACTCCCCGCGGGGGCCGCCGGGCCCGTACCGGGCTTCCGGCCGGCGCCGCGGGCGGTTCCGGCCGGGGCGGGGGTTGAGGCCTGTCCGGCGCCTTCGGGCGAAGCGGCGCCGGTCCTTTTTGAGGTTTCCGTAAACGCCTTTGACGCCTTTGTCCGGGCCTGGATGAGCGAATTTCCCATTGAGGCCGCGATTGTCCGCTACGCCTGCAAAGTCTTGTCCGCGGCCGAAGCCGCGGCCCGCACAGCCGGGCAGACCGGCGCTCTTTTCACGGAGGGTTCCCCTTCCCGGGCGGTTTCCGAAGCCGCCCGCCGGGGCGCCGAAAAAGCGGCGGCCGACCGCGGCGACGGCGACGCGCTGACCGTACTCGAAGCGTCTTACAAGGTCGGGTACGAAATAGACAAACTTCGCGGCCTTTTGCGTTTCACCCCGGACGAACACGGCGTATACACGGCCCGCTGCAGCCCGGATCACTTTGTGCTTCCCGCTTTGGGGGAACATTTTTGCCTGCGCTTCGGCGGCACACCCTGGATCATCATTGACGAAAAGCGGGGTTTAAGTGTTTTCTGTTTCCCCGGCGAAGCCCCCCGGATGCGGAGCGTTTCTTCCGGCAGTCCCCGCCCGGAACTCTCCGACGGCTGGGAAGGTCTCTGGCGGCATTATCACAAAATCATCAACAACGAAAGCCGGAACAACCCCGCCCTGCAGCGCCGGTTCATGCCCAGGCGTTATTGGAAATATTTACCCGAGATGAACTAGCGTCCGGGGCCGGTCTTTGTAACTTGTACTCCTTTCCGGTTTTTTTATAGACAAAGCGCCGAAAAATCCGATGCCTTTCAGCGCCCCTGGGGGAATGGTATAAATATACTCTTTTCTTTATCCTATAACCAGGGTTCAAATTTCCGGAGGTGATCGTTGAGACGTGGAAGAGCGGCCGGTTTTTTTCTCATCCTGTCCATGTCTCTGGGCTTTGCTCCGGCCCTGCCTTCCGCGGAAGCCGGTGCCGGAGCGGCGGGTACGGCCGGAAGCCCGCTGATCCTTTCCCTGGACGAAGCGGTGCGGCGCGCCCTGGAAAATAACCTGAACCTCAAAAAAAACCTTATCGATCTTTCAAGCGCCGAATACGCGGCAAAGCGGCTTTGGTCGGAACTGTTTCCGAGCATAACCGGAGGCGCGGGCATCGGGTACTCAAGCGCCCTTTTTACCGGCGATGGTTTCGCGCTCGATGAAAGCGGCGCAAACCCCAACGCCTCTCTGGGCCTTACCCTGGGGCTTAACGCGGGCATCCCCTACGCAATGAAGAACATCAGGCTTGCCTATCAGTCAAGACTCCTCAATTACGAAGAAGCCTGCAATCAGCTTGAGATACAGGTGATAAAAAATTTTTACAGCCTCATCGCCGACAGGGAAAATTTGAACTTTCTTGAGGAGACGCTGAAACTGGCGGAACAGCAGCTTGAAAAAAACCAGGTTGCCTTTAATAACGGCCTTGTCGGGGAACTTGTCGTGCTGCAAAGCAGGCTTGGCGTTGAAACCGCCCGCTACGATCTCAGCGCCGCCCGTTCCGCTTATATGAACGGGATGGGCGAATTTCTTGCCCTGCTGGGAATCGGGCAGGACCGGGAGGCGCTTCTTGAAGGGGAAATAGACGTCATCAGGGTAGAGGCGGATTCCGAATCCCTTGTCCGGGATTATGTTCCCCGGCGTCCCGACATTATAAGCAGGCGGCAGGAAATTGAACGCCTTGAGAACGCCGAAAAACAGACCCTCCTTTCTTCAAAGGCGCCTTCCCTGAGCCTCTCCGCCCGCTGGGAAGGCCGCGGCGTTGATCCCTTTGCCGACACCCTGAGCGGAACGGCGTCGGTGAATATCCCCATCGATTCCTGGATTCCGGGAACGGCGAAGGATCAGGCGGGGAGGACGGCGCGGGCGGACATAGAAAAGGCGAAGCTCGATCTCAAGAGCGCCGAAGATTCGGCGGTGACCCAGATTCGTTCCCTTGCGGCCAATCTGCGGAATTCCTGGGACAGCATTGAGATTGCCCGCCTGGGTCTTGAAGTGGCGGAGCGGACCCACGAGCTTACCGAACAGGGATTCAGAAACGGAACGGTGGAATCCCTCGTCCTTGAGGACGCGCGGAACAGCCTTGCCGAAGCCCGGCAGCGCCTGCTGCGAAGCAAATTGGCCTATCAGACCATGACGCTTGATCTTTCGGCGGCCCTGAATATCAACTGGAAAGATTTTTTGAATAAGCCGCCGGGCCTGCCGCCGGAAATTCCGGCGACCCCGTAAAATTTCAGGAGTGGAAAGTGGAAGGAAGCAGAAATACAAAAATAGTCAGCGGGGCGATTCTTGCCCTTATTGTCCTTTTCGCACTTCTTATTGCGTATAACGTTATTGAGAGAGGGCGGGAAGCTCCGGCATCCGGGCCCGCGGGAGCGGGCGCCGCCGGACCTATGGGGCAGGACGGAGCCGCGCGGCCCGGCGGAGAAAACGGCGCCCCGCGGCCGGGCGGCGGAAACGGGCCGGGCGGAGCGGGTACAATGTCCCGCAGCGCCGCGGTGGTTCGCGTAACGCCGGTGGTTCCGGGGACAATTGAAAACAGCGTGATGATCAACGGGGACGTGCTTGCGCGGAATCAGGTTTCCATTCTGCCCACCGTGGCGGGGAAACTTGTCGAAGCCCTTTACAGTGTCGGAGACCGGGTCAACCGCGGCGACGTAGTTGCTATGGTAGACCCTTCCCGGCCCGGCGAAGTTTATTCATGGAGCCCCGTAGTGTCCACCATTTCCGGAACCGTGCTG
>JAISAK010000270.1 GCA_031266695.1 Treponema sp. | reverse complement strand
GGCCTGCTCGCGGCGCTGTATTTTTACAGGAACGGCGCCTTGTTTGTCCGGGAAAAATTCATGCCCGGTCTGAAAATCATTCCCGAAATCCTCGCCTTTATCGCGATCTTTCTTATTGTCTTTATCAGCGTTAAAATTATCGAAGGCCTGCTCAAGGAAATTATTGAAAGTATTCGCCTCGGCCGGGCCGACCGTTTTTTGGGAATATTCTTCGGCCTCGCCGAAGGGATCGTTGTGGTAAGCCTTATCCTTTTTGCGCTCAGCGTGCAGCCCCTTTTTGAACCGGGCCCGATTCTGGAAAAAAGTTTCTTTGGGGATCTGCTCCTTCCCTTTATAACCGGCAGGAAGTTTTCGGAGCCCGGCGGAAACCCGGAGGCCGCCCTGGAAGCGTATTTGCGTATGCCCCGCCGCCCGCAGTGGCACTTGATAGCGTATAACGCAGGGCCGGGCGGCGTCCATGTTTGAAAACATCATCGGCCAGGCCGCGGCGAATCAGCTTGGGGAGGATCTGCGTTCGGGCAGGCTTGCCCCTTCCATGCTGTTTTTCGGCCCCCCCGCTTCGGGCAAGGGAAGCGCCGGCCTGGAACTGGCGCGGGCCCTCTCCTGCGAAGACGGCGCCGCCGCGTGGAACTGTCCCTGTCCGGCCTGTGCGCGGCATCGTTACCTGCTGCACCCGGATCTGCTTATCCTCGGCCCCCGCCCCTTTTCCGCGGAAATCGCCGCCTCTTCCGCGGCCCTTGCGCGGGAGCCGGATTCCCCGGCCGGTTTCATTCTTTTCATCCGTTCGGTAAGAAAGCTCCTTGCCCGTTTTTCCCCGGTGCTGTGGGAGGACGACCCCAGGCTGGGGAAACTCAATTCCCTCCTGCAGTCCCTTGAGGAAGACCTGGACGATTTTGAAATCCTGGCAAGGGACGCCGCGGCGGGTATCCGGCCGGGGAACGGCGGCGCCGCCGAAAACGGCGCCGGCCGGACCGCTTCCGAAGACGCGGGAAAGCTCTGCGCCTCCGTCCTGAAAAACGCCCTCAGGCTTGAAGGCGAGGGCCTGGGGGAAACCATTCCCATTGCCCGGATACGGCGGGCGGCTTATTGGAGCCGGCTTGCGCCTTCGGGAAGGCGGAAAACGCTGCTTATTGAAAACGCCGACCGCATGCAGGAAGGCGCGAGGAATTCGCTGCTCAAGCTCCTCGAAGAACCCCCGGAGACCATCAGTATTGTCCTTACCGCCCCGCGGAGGGAGGCTATTCTTCCCACCCTGCTGTCGCGGCTTCGGCCCTACCGCTTTCTCAAACGGAACGAAGATCGGGAGCTTGAGGTGATACGCCGGGTGTTTCGGGACAAAACGCCGTCGCCGGGGGACGCCGGGAGTCTTTCCGTCGGCGCCTACCTGGACGGCTTTCTTCCCCAGCCCGACGAAAAGCTCCGTCCCCTGGCCGCTTTTTTTGCCTCGTCCCTGGCCAGGGCCGCCCTGGTCGCGTTCAAAAAAAAAGGACTGAATGAAATACCCGGCCCCCTCGCTTCCCTGGGAAAATACTGCGCTCCCATTGCCGAGGCCGCGGGCTTTGGCCGCCTGCTTAGGGCCGGAGATATCCTTCCCGCGGTTCTTGCCGCAAGCGGTAATTTTGAGGGCCCCTCTTTTCCCCGTTTTCTGCGGCTGGTTCTGTCCCAGGTTCGGGAAGCCCTGAAAGAAGAAACCGGCTCCCCGCTTTACATAGCGTATAATGATATCTGGAGGAAATATACCGCCGAAGCGGAAGCCGCGTCCGGCGTCTGGAATCAGAGTCCCGCCCTTGCCCTCGAGTCCCTTTTTTACCGGCTCAGGGAGGGCATGGTTTCCGCCGCCGCCGGTCTTCGGCCGGAAAAGCTATGAGGGATTTTTACAACCGGGCAATTAAAAAACTTGACAAACTCACCGCCGAACAGAGCCGGGAGATTCTTTTTTCCGCGGCGCTGGAAATTGACCGCTTTGAATCCGTGCTGGATTCCATCCCCAACGGCATTCTTGTCTGCGATGAAAAACACTGTCTTACTATGGTGAATAAATATGCCCAGCGGCTTCTTCCCCTGAACTATTCCGAAACCGGCGGCGTTCCCCTCTGGAAAGCGGTGCAGGACGAGCGGGTAGTGGAATTTTTCCGGGAGACCCTGCTCGGCGGGGACCGGGTTCTTGAACGGGAGATTGACGCCGAAGTCCAGGGAATAAACCGGCTCCTTTCCATCAGCGTTCTTCCCCTGGTGAAGAATCACCGCATCACCGGTTCCCTCATATTCATCGAAGACATCACCGAAAAGCGGGGCAGGGAAGCACGCCTCCGGCGGGCGGAAAATCTCGCAAGCCTTACCACCCTTGCCGCCGGGGTAGCCCATGAAATAAAAAACCCCCTTGGCTCCATTTCCATTCATCTTCAGCTCATGCAGAAGGCCCTGACGAAAAAAAAGAAGCGCCCCGGAACCGAAAGCCGTTCTTCCCCGGACACGGCCCTTCTCGAAAAGTACCTGGGCATTCTGAACGAAGAGGTGGACAGGCTCAACCATATCGTGGTTGATTTTCTTTTCGCGGTGCGTCCCATGACTCTGGAACTCCGGGAGGGAAAGGTAAATGATATTATCCGGGAGCTTATCGGCTTTGTCGGCCCCGAACTGGAAGAAACCCGTATACGCTGCGAACTTGAGCTGGCGGAAGAACTTCCCCCGGCGCTTCTGGACGAGCGTTATATGAAACAGGCCCTGCTTAACCTTGTCAAAAACGCCCAGGCCGCAATGGCCGGCGGCGGGATTCTCGGCATTAAAACTTCCGAAGCGGACAACAAGGTGAAGATCAGCGTCAGCGATACCGGCGAAGGGATAAGCGAGGCGAATCTTTCAAAAATATTCGAACCCTATTTTACCACCAAGGAAAAAGGAACCGGCCTGGGGCTTACCCTGGTTTTTAAAATCGTCCGGGAGCATCAGGGTGAAATTTCCGTTGAGTCAAAAGTCGGGGAGGGCAGCTCTTTTACCATTACCCTTCCCGCCATTCAGAAGGAGCGGCGTCTCCTCTCCTACGAAGCCGCGGACGCCTCCGTTGCGAATAACGGAGTGGGAGGATCTGCCGAAGAGGGAGCCGCGGGGGAAGGGGGAAAACGGTGAAATTCAAGATTCTTATCGCCGATGATGAAAAAAACATCCGCGAAGGCCTTGCCGCATCCCTTGAGATGGACGGCTACGATACCCTCTGCGCCGCCGCCGGCGACGAGGCCTGGAATCGTTTCTGCAAGGGTGATGTGGATCTCGTCATCACCGACCTTCGTATGCCCGGCTTAAGCGGCGGGGAATTGATGAAACGCATAGTCGCGGAAAGCCCCGGCCTTCCCGTAATCGTCCTTACCGGCCACGGCACGGTGGAAAACGCCGTTGCCGCCATGCGGGATGGGGCCTACGACTTCCTTACCAAGCCCGTCAATCTTGACCGGCTTTCCCTCCTTGTCAAACGGGCTTTGGCAAACCGGGAACTTGCCATGCAGCACCGGCGCATGGAAGAGGAGCTTGGGCAGCACCGGCCCTTTGAAACCATGATAGGAAGCTCCGCCCTCATGCGCCGGGTCTTCGATACCATCAGCAGGGCGGCGCCCACAAAGGCTTCCATTCTTATCACCGGGGAATCCGGCGTCGGCAAAGAGCTGGTCGCCGACGCTATCCACGAGCTTTCGCCCCGCCGGGGAAAGCCCCTGGTCAAGGTACACTGCGCCGCCCTTTCCGAAAATCTCCTTGAAAGTGAGCTTTTCGGCCACGAGAAGGGGGCCTTTACCGGCGCGGTGGCGCGCAAGCGGGGGCGTTTTGAACTTGCCAACGAGGGAACCCTTTTCCTCGACGAGATAGGCGAGATCGATCAGAATGTTCAGATTAAGCTCCTGCGGGTGCTGCAGGAAAAAGAATTTGAGCGCGTCGGCGGCGAGGAAACCATAGAGACCGACGTGCGCATCGTGGCGGCCACCAACAGGGATCTTAAAGGGGCAATCGAAAAAGGCAGCTTCCGGGAAGACCTCTACTTCCGCCTTAATGTAGTGAACATCCATGTTCCGCCCCTGCGGGAGCGAAAGGACGACATTCCCCTGCTTGTCTCCTCCTTCCTGGGAGAATTCGCCAGGGAAAACGGAAAGGACGTTGAGGGTATCAGCGAAAAAGCGCGCTCCCGCCTTTACGCCTACAGCTGGCCCGGCAATATCCGGGAACTGCGGAACTGCATAGAGAGCGCCGTGGTCATGGCGCGGGACAGGATCATCACCGAAGACGACCTCCCCCCGACCCTGCGTTCCGGCGGTGAAGAAGACTGGATACGCATCCCTCCGGGAACAAGCCTTGAAGAATCGGAAAAAATCATCATCCGGAATACCCTTTCCCGTAACAGGGGCAACAAGAGCAAGACCGCCGAAACCCTGGGCATCGGCCGCAAAACCCTGCACCGGAAGCTTGCGGAGTGGGGAGAGGGAGATCGGCCGCAATGTTGACAAAATGTACTTATACTCCATAAGATTTGAGTTTGTCGGGGAATATATTTCCTCAAGGCTGAAGGCCTTTTAGGAGCGGTATCTTGAAGCCATTGAAAATAGTGCTGATAGGCGGCGGGGATCGGGCAAAGACGGTAATCTATCCGGCCTTCGCGGATCTGCGCGGCCAGGGAAAAGTAGAAATTGCCGGCCTCTGCCATACCAATACCCAAAGGCGGAAGGAAATAGCGGATCAGTACGGACTTACCGGGCGCTGGGGCGAAAGCGGAATCTACGATTACCGGAGGATGATCAAAGAGCTTGAACCCGACGCCGCCGTGGTCATAGGTCATCCCAATATTATGTTCGACTGCTGGGTTTGGTGTCTGGAGCAGGGGCTCCATCTTTTTATCGAAAAGCCCCCGGGCTTAAGCATACATCAGGCCCGGGCCCTGACGGTTCTGGCCGGGCGGGGAAAACGCGTAACCCAGGTGGCCTTCCAGCGGCGTTACAGTCCTATGGTAAGCATGCTGCGGGAAGAATGTCTCAAGCGGGGGCCCCTGCACCTGGCGCTCTGCAAATTTTACAAGAACGAACCCCGCGATAATTTTCACGCCCGGGATCATATGATGGACGATACGGTTCACGCCATAGACACCCTGCGCTGGATGGCCGGATCGGAGATTACCGGGGTCGACAGCTGCACCGGCCGGAACGGCGTAAGCGACATTAATCTTATCACCGCCCAGCTTCGTTTCGCCAACGGCTGCGTGGGGCAGCTCCTCAATAACTGGGCCTCGGGAAAGCGTATCTTTGCCGTGGAGATGCACGGGCCGGGAATTTTTGTGGAAGCCGAACACGAGGGAAAGGGCTATATGTATACCGACGGAAATCTCGAGCCCCGGGTTTTCGACGCCGCCGAAGCTGCGGGGAGCAAAGATTTTTACGTGTATACCGGCGTACTTGCCGCCGTCGAAGATTTTGTACGCTGCTGCCTGGAAGGGGGCGACCCCGCGTGTTCTTTCGCCAATTCGGTTAACACCATGAAAATCGCCGAGTTGATTCTGGCCCAGTCCCTTTTGCGGGAAGGCTTGTAGGGGAAAATTCTATTGACAAAATAAAACTTCTGTTGTATACATGTATATCGCTTGTATAGAAAGCAGCAGGGGGGATATATGCCGGCCGAAAACGCAGACAGAGTTGCCGAACATAAAAAATTCTGGAACCATGAAAGAAGCACCGCGCCTTTGGCCTCCTTCCGCATAGGGAACTATTTTTTTGCCACCCATTACCGCGCCGCGGAAAAGATTCTGGTCAAGGGAACAAAGATCACCCCGGATATGATAGACGTGGATTCGTTTATGGAGGACTACGAAAGACAGTACAACGAAGTAAAAGCCCTCAATCAGACCGGCTTCTGGACCGCCGAGCCCTATACGGGAATACCCTGGATGGAAGCCTTCTGGGGCTGCGATATCATCGCCAGCGGGGAAAGCTTCATGGCGCAGCCCCTTGTAAAAGAAGCCGGCGAACTGGAAAGGCTTGTGTTTAACATGGAGAATCCCTGGACGGCCAAATATTTTGAATTTGTAACAAAGCTGAATAAACTTTCGCGGGGGCGCTTCCCCGTGGGGGCGCCTATCATGAGGGGGCAGGGCGATACGGTAGGCGCCATGATGGGACAAACCCAATTCATTTACGCCCTCTACGAAGAACCGGATATCATCAAAAGAACCCTCGGTAAAATCGTCGATTCCTTTTTGCAGATATACAAAGAAATGCACCGGCTGAACACGCCCTTCCTCGGCGGATCTTCAATGGGGCTTTACCATGTATGGGCGCCGGGCGAGAGCCTCTGGTTCCAGGACGACATAGGCGCCCTCCTGTCTCCGGCGCTCTACCGGGAGTTCCTTCTGGAAAACGAAAGGCGTTTTTGCGGCCGCTACGCCTACACCATGATGCACCTCCACCCTTCTTCGTTCCATCTTTTGGATGATATTCTGAGCAACGAAAATCTCAGAGTCCTTGAAATAAACAAGGACGTGGGCGGGCCCTCGGTGGAGCAAATGCTGCCCCAGTTCAGGAAGGTGCTTGAAAAAAAACGGGGTCTTGTGGTTTGGGGCGATCTGACGGAAGAGGAAATCCGGTGCGTCTTTGAAAATCTTGGGACCGAGGGAATCTTCTTTAATATTTTGCTGCCTGATTTTGACCGGGCGGAGAAGATAAACATTTTTTTGAATTCGCTTTTTCAAAATCCGGCGGGTTGAAAGAAAGGGAACAGAAC
>JAISAK010000190.1 GCA_031266695.1 Treponema sp. | reverse complement strand
GACAGGCCCTGTTACTGGAAAAACGGTACGCGGCAAACCCTCAGCTCCTTTGCCCTGGCACCGGGGCAGACGGTAACCTACTTTACCGGCGGCATTGCCGTATCCGGTTCCGGTGATGTATATATCCCGGGCTACTACTACGAAGATGATGCCGAAATCAATGTGCCCAGGCCCTGTTACTGGCGCAACAGTAGTGTGTTTGAGCTCTCCACCGGGACAGAGAGCATTGCCGTGGCCGTTGCCCTGCTCGGTTCCGATGTGTATATCCTGGGCTTTGATGATACCTACACGGCCTTTTTCTGGAAAAACGGCCAGCGGAATACCTTCCCCTTCTCCACTGCCGGAATAGATGCTATGGGCTTTGCCCTGATTGACGGCAGCGGCGGCGAAGAGGGCAACCCGCCCGAAACGAATAAATCGATCTTTTCCTTGCGGAGATCCTTATACTGGCAGAGGTAAGGCAAGACAAATAGCAAATAGCAATGAGCAGGTAGCAGAGTAAGACAAGTTGTCGAATCTGCTATTTGCTCAGGGCAACGTCATTTACTTTTTTTACCCGTGAATTTCGCGAAACCGCCATACTGTTGAAGAAAAATTGAACCACGGAGATCACATCGAACCGAAGGTTCGAGGACACGGAGAAAACAGGTTTTTCGCTTTTCTGCTCTTTCCCTCTGTGAAACTCCGTGTAACTCCGTGGTTTTTCTTTTTCTTCCCTCTTTCCTAAACTTCTTCGACTTTGCGGTTAATCTTCCTTCTCCGCGGCGAAGGCCCTGCCCCGCGCGCCTACTTCACGGCGTCGAAGCCGTGTTTCAAATCATCAAGAATATCGTCAATATGCTCCGTCCCTATTGAAAGCCGGATCGTATTCGGCTTAATCCCCGAAGCAAGAAGCTCGCTCTCGCTCATCTGGGAATGGGTAGTCGAGGCCGGATGAATAACCAGGGACTTTACATCGGCAACATTCGCCAGGAGGGAGAACAGCCCCAGCTCCTCGGTAAAGGTCTTCGCCTTTTCCGCGCCGCCCTTAAGCTCAAAGGTAAAAATCGAAGCGCCGCCGCGCGGAAAGTAGCGGTTGTAGAATTTGTGATCCCGGTGATCGGGGAGCAGCGGGTGGTTCACCCTTTCCACCTGGGGATGACTTTTAAGAAAGTCCACTACCTTCAGCGTATTTTCAACATGGCGCTCTACGCGCAGGGACAGGGTCTCAAGCCCCTGGAGAAAAAGGAAAGCGTTAAAGGGCGAAAGGGAAGCGCCCGTGTCGCGAAGCAGGGTGGTACGCGCCTTGATGATGTAGGCCAGGTTCCCCACCGCGTCGGTGAACACAAGATCGTGGTAGCTGGGGTTCGGCTTGCTGAGGCCCGGAAACTTGTCGTTCCGGGCCCAGTCAAACTTGCCGCCGTCCACGATAATCCCGCCGATGGAAGTTCCGTGGCCGCCGATAAATTTGGTTGCCGAATGTACCACAATATCCACGCCGTAGTCGATGGGCTTCAACAGATACGGCGTCGCGAAGGTATTGTCCACGATGACGGGAATACCGAAACCGTGGGCGATTGCCACGATTTCCTCAATGTCGACAACGCTGGCATTGGGATTGCCGATGGTCTCGAAGAAAACCGCCTTGGTGTTTTCTTTTATCGCGTTCCGGAAATTCTTCGGATCGTGGCCGTCGATAAAGGTAGTCTCTATGCCGAAGTCCTTAAAGGTATTGGCAAAGAGGTTGTAGGTGCCGCCGTAGATCTGATTGTCGGAAACGATGTGATCCCCGGCGCGGGCAATATTCTGAACGGCATAGGCAATGGCGGCCGCGCCCGAAGCCGTAGCCAGAGCCGCGGCGCCCCTTTCAAGGGCGGCAACGCGCTGCTCGAAGACATCCCAGGTGGGGTTCATGATTCGCGTGTAGATGTTGCCGCTCTCGGTCAGGGCGAAACGATCCGCCCCGGACTTTGCCGTGGGAAACACGTAGGACGTGGTCTGGTAAATCGGCACCGCCCGCGCATCGGTTGCCGGATCGGGCTTCTCCTGCCCCGCGTGAACCTGAAGAGTCTCGAATTTAAAATTCCTGTTTGCCATAATAAATCTCCTTCTGGCTTTATAAAATTCCGTTGCGTTTCTTTCTTTGGATCCAAAATTCTGAATGTGGTAAAAGCCCTCTTCGGAAAGGGCCCCGCCGCCGTAGAGTTTTTTGTCCGCCCCCACGGGGCAGACCGCGGTACAAACGCCGCAGGGGTAGCGCATCTCGTCCCGCAAAAATTGATGGTACCGGGCGCACTTGTACTTTTCCATGTCGGCGATGTGGGAATCCGGCCGCGGCGTAAAAGCGCCGATGGGGCAGCTTTTCCGGCACAGGCCGCAGCTGCTGCAAAGCTCCTTTTCGGGCAGAGGATCCGGCGGCAGCTCCGCGTCGGTAATAACGGAAACAAAGCGCACCCGGGGCCCGTACTCCCCGGTAAGCAGGCAATGATTCGCGCCGATGGTTCCCAGTCCCGCGTATTTTGCCGCCATCACCTGGGAAAAGGCCGCCTCCGGTTTTTTTACCAGCGACGAAATTTCACCGTAGCCGTCCCGGGGAAAGAAGTGCGCCCGCAGGCCCAGGGAAAGGAGCATACTCGCGATACGGTAGGCCGCTTCGTCAAGCAGACGGTTTGTCGTATTGTAAAGTTCCGAATACAGGTTTGAAGGCGTCGTCTCCACCATAGGAAGGAAGATGGGAACGCCGCCCACTATAACCGTCTTGCTCCAGGGCCAGATGGTTTGGGGGAAGGATGCCCTCTTCTGATTCCCCGTTTCCGTCCAGCGCGTAACAGGCGCATAACCGACAAGGGAAAGCCCGAGGCTTTCCGCCCGGGCGGAGACTTCTTTTTTCAGTTCCCCTGCGTCAATCATAGGCTCATGCGTCTTTCCACTCCGATAGGAATACTATGTTTACAGGGTAAATTATCCGATCGGAGAATTTTTGTCAAGCCGACGCAAAATACATACAAGGTAAGATATATACCCCAAGCGGCAGGAATGAAATTAATGGCCTCCACAGCGGGGCCGCCAAAGCCGCCGTTCACTTACCTGTAGAATCCGCCTTTGGCGGGGAATTCCAGAGTCGTTCACGGCGGACTTGGCGCTCCCACAGGGAAGTTCATTCGTTTCATTCATGACGCAAGGGGTATAAGCTTTTTCTTGTATGTCTTTTTTACAACAGGTAAGAAGCCGTGTCTGCTTGTGTGGTTTGTGGTCAGCGATTAATACTGTCTTGTCAAATGGAGAATTGTTGGCGAATTTTTGCCCGGGAAAACTAGTACCTTGTAAACACTAATTTGCAAGATAACTCAATGAGGAATTTAAC
>JAISAK010000230.1 GCA_031266695.1 Treponema sp. | reverse complement strand
GAGACTGTTTCGGGGAAGGCGCTGAAGAAGGGGAGGCGGTTCCGGGGAGAAGGATTGATACTTACCGTCGATATCGGCACATCCAGTTTTAAAACCGCGCTCTGGACCTTTGAAGGAACCCGTATCGCCGGGGCCGCGGCGCCCCTTTCAATCACGGTAAACGACGGCCTGCGGCACGAAGTTGATCCCGCGCAGTGGCCGGAGGCCTTTGAGAATTGCTGCCGCCGCCTTGGTTCCCTGTCCGCCGTGGAAGCGCTGGTGATAAGCGGAAACGGCCCCAGCCTGGCGCCGGTTACGGGGCGGGCGGATGCCGCGGGCGGCGCGGCGCCCCCTGCGGCGGCGGCGCGGCTCTGGCTTGACCGGCGGGCGGAAAAAGCCGCCGCGGAAGTATCCGCGCTTATGGGCGATTATGTCGATCCGGGCTTTTTCCTCCCCAAAGCCCTGGGTATAAAAAATGACGAGCCCGCTTTGTATGAACGGACTCTTTTCTTCCTGGGCTGCCCCGAATACCTTACCTACGCGCTTACCGGCGAGGCCCGCTTTGTTTTTCCTTCCGAAGGTTTTGACCGCTGGTACTGGAACGATGAAATTCTGCGGAAGCTGGGGCTTGACGCGGAAAAATTTCCTCCCTTCATATCCCCCGGTGAAACCGCCGGAACCGTACTCCCCGGCGCCGCCGGGCGTTTTGGCTTCCGGGCGGGTATTCCGGTTATCGCGGGGGGCCCCGACTTTTTCGTTTCGATACTCGGCGCGGGCGTGGTTAAGCCCGGCCAGGTCTGCGACCGTTCGGGAACGTCGGAAGGAATCAATCTCTGTACCGAAAAAAGAATAACCGACAAGCGGCTCATGTCTTACGGTCATCCGATAAAGCCCTATTGGAATCTTTCGGGGATCATATCTACCACCGGCAAGGCAATTGAATGGGGCAGGGATCTTTTGGGGTTGAAAAGCTACGATGAATTTTATTCCCTGGCCGCCTCCGCCGGCGGCGAAGCGTCCGGCAACGGCTTTGGCATAAGGGCTTCCGCGGACACCGGGCTTCCGGCGGGGAACCCCGGCATCCGCGGGCCACGGCGGAATGTTCCGGTTTTTCTGCCCTACCTTGCGGGGGAACGGGCGCCTCTCTGGGACCCCTCGGTTCGGGGAGCTTTTCTCGGCCTGGGGCTCTCTTCGGGCCGGGCTGAATTTGCCCGTTCAATAATAGAAGGCGTTTGTCTGGCAATACGCGACGTAATCACCGTAATGGAAGAAGCCGGGGCAGGGGTCGGGGAACTGCGGGTTGCGGGAACGGCGGCGGAAAGCGGAGTCCTCAATCAGATAAAAGCGGACCTTACCGGAAGGGAAGTGCTGATTCCCGCCTGCCGCGAGGCTGAGCTTTTGGGTCTTGCCCTCGTCGGCGCCTGCGCCCTGGGGAAATACAACTCCTTTGCCGAAGCCGCTTCGGTTCTGGTAAAAATCGAAGACCGCCGGTACCCCGATGAAAAAAAAGCTCCCCTCTACGATCGCCTTTTTCGGGAATATCGCGGCGCCTACCGCGCGCTCAAAAGCATGTCCCCTGTGGGGCAGCCTGACACACCGTTGTAAAGGATTACGCCTTGTCGTTGGGTTTACAATTTTCGGCAAGGGTTTCTTTTATGGTCTCCCGTACCAACTGCTGCATGTCGGCCACTACCCGCTTCATATCGCTTATGCTTTGCTGTATCAAACGTTCAAGGGCTTCATTAGAGGCGGCTGTTGCGCTGAAAAGCTGGAGGGGTTCAACGCCGAGGGCTTTGGCGAGGCGTTCCAGCATTTCGGGCTTGGGGTACTTGTTGCATGTCTCAATCAAAGCGATATAGTGGGTGGATACATTGGCTTTTTCCGCAAACTGCTCCTGAGTCAAGCCCAATTTCCGGCGGTTTTCCCTGATATTGGCCGCCAATACTTCTCTAATACCTGTCATACGTTCCTGAAGAATTACCTTTTCGGTAAGTATAATTGTTTTTTCCTGCTTGACTAATTCACTATATGTTTATCATAATGACCTAATAGTGCAAGTCTTGTGGAATTTTCGGTTTTGAACGATAATTTAAAGAATTGCGCCGCTAAGTGGGTCATTTTAACCCACAACTCACCCTTGTGGGTGTGTAATGTAACACCCGGGTAAACCGGGCGCTATTGGGAGGCTTCTATGAAGAAGCGCTGTAAATTTTTGGGGATTATCGCCGTCGGAGCGGTAATCGCAATCGCTCTGGCGGGATGCGCCACTATCAGTTCTATCGGCGGCACGGCAGATACTCACGGCCTTATCTCAAAAGCTAAGGTAGTGTCTGACAGTACCCAGGAAATCGCGTCATATAACGTGATTCTGGGTCTGGTTGATTCGGGATATGAAGCGTATGCCGCCACGGTCCGGCAAGCCGAAGCGGACGGTAAAATGGTTACTACGGTAACGACCTGGTATTTCGTTTTTACCAAAGTTAGAGCTTACGCCAAGTAAGAAGGCGTGAGTCTTTTGGTGTGAGCAAAACGCGTACTTTCCGGTGGGGCGGGGTACGGCGCGGCCGTTACCTGCCCCTGTTTTTGTTTTTCCGATTATACCGTACAGGGAAAGACCGTGTCTTCAAGGAGTATTTAGTATGAAAAGGAAACCGGTGACATTTAGAATGCCGGCAGCCGGTTGTGATACCGGAATAAACGGCAGCGGCGGTGATAATACTTTCACCCTTTCTGTCGCTGTGGCGGACGGTTCGGGCGGAATGGGTTCTGTCGCCATTACGAGCGGGAGCCCCAAGGGAAACGCCGGGGGGGCCGGCGTCACCGTTACGGCTGCCGCGGCCGCAAACTACCATTTTGTGAAGTGGTCAGACAATATCGCGGGATTTGGTTCGGTTTCCACGGGCAACTCCTACACATTTACCATTAACGCAAACACCTCGATTTGCGCTGTCTTTGCCCCGGACGATGGTGCCACCGGTGTAATTAATCCGGAAGGAACCTGGAATACGGACATTGAACAAGGCATAGTGGTCGGAACTTTCACCGGTGGTAAAACCTGGGCGTTTATTTTATTTCCTTATTATAACGATAACGGGACATATACCCTGGAAGGAAATTACGGGATTATTCATAGTAATACCTATAATACGGACATCGGAATGTTTGCCCTCACGAGTGCCACAACAATAACCATATATTTAGCTGCGCCCAATCCGGTGACCGGAATCTATCACGGAACCAAAGTCGTACCCTGAAAAGTTTAGACGCCGCGCCGTCCGTGACGCTCTGTGGCAGATTTCGGGGTGGTATTTCACCTAACACCCCGTTCATGAATTTTTGTATGCCCGGGGTGGTGTTACGCGCGAAGCGAAACAAAGTCCCGGGAATCCGTTAAAAAGCGGTCAATCTTTGCGAGCAGATCGTCGTAGGTGTCCACGCAGGGAATCTCCGCGTAATCCTTCCTGATGCTTTCGGGCGCGCGGAACAGGCAGCCGCCGTCGGCTTCGCGGATCATTTGCAGATCGTTAAAAGAATCCCCCGCGGCAAAGACCTCCAGGTTGATCGATTTAAAAGCCTTCACCGCTTCCCTTTTGCCGTTTGCCTGCCGCAGCCTGTAGCCGGAAATCATTCCGGAGGAATCGATTACCAGACTGTTGCAGAACAGGGTGGGCCGGGAAAGTTTTTCCATAAGAGGTTTGGCAAACTGTTCAAAGGTGTCGGAGAGAATTACAAGCTGGGAACGCTCGCGCAGGGAGCGGGTAAACTCAAGGGCGCCGGAAAGGGGTTCCATTCCGGAAATAACCCGCTGAATGTCGGCGAGTTTAAGCCCCTGCTGTTTCAGCAGCCCAAGCCGAAAACGCATGAGCTTATCGTAATCAGGCTCGTCCCTTGTTGTCCGCCGGAGCTCCGCGATACCCGTTGCTTCCGAGAAGGCAATCCATATTTCCGGAACCAGCACGCCTTCAAGATCAAGACACACAATCCGCATAAAGCTATACTCCATAGATTTGAGT
>JAISAK010000219.1 GCA_031266695.1 Treponema sp. | reverse complement strand
TTTTGAAATTTTGGAGGTCGGGCCGTGATTCGTCCCCGTAAAATGAAGGACCTTGAGCTTACGGTACTCAAGGGCGATGTGGATAAGGTAATTGAATACCTCGGCTACCGGGGTTTTATGCACTTTTCCGAAACGGGAAAAGCGGCTTCCGAACCTTCGGGAAAAATACGCGATAATATCGAGCGGATTAAATCGGCCGCCGAATTTCTCGGCGTGGAGCTTCCGGCGGAACCCCTCGCGGACAGCGTCATGCCCGGCGAAGCGGAAGAGGCCATGACGGAAAAGCTCTGCTCCTCCGCGGAGGCCCTGAAAAAACGCGGGGTGGAAGCGGAACAGGAGAGGCGGCGCTTCGAGGAAACCTTTAACGAGGCCAAAGCCTTTTCAAACCTGAACGCCCCCTTTGCCAAACTGGATCAGCTTTCTTATCTTACCCTCAGGGTGGGGCGGCTCGATTCCAGGGGGCAGCTTGCCGTGCGGGAGAGTCTCGGCGACCGGGCCGTGGTTATTCCCCTGGGGGAAGGGAAGGACGGGGAAGCCCGGGTGCTTGCCGCCGCTTCCCGCAAGGGGCGCTTTGCCCTGGATTCGGAACTGAAAAAATTTTCCTTTGAGCCCCTTGCCATTCCCGAAGGTTTCCAGGGCATTCCCGCGGAGCTGCTTGCGGGCCTTGAGAAAAAGCTTAAGGATGTTGAAACAACGCTTGTGACGATAAACTTCCAAAGGGAAAAAATGCTTTTTGAAGCGGGGGCCGATTTTAAAAGGCTTGCCGGTTCCTGGCTTATGGCGGCCCTTGCGGAAAAACTCAAGTCAAAGCTTACGGCGACCGAGAATATTTATCTCCTTTCGGGCTGGGCCCCCAAGGACTCGGTGGGCGTCCTTGCCGCGGATCTTGCGAAACTTTCCGAAGGCCGGGTGGCAATATGTTCCTATAACCCCGACGAATTACTTGATGTCCGGGAAGGGAAGGAAAAGATTCCCGTGTCCCTCAAACACGGCGCCTTTGTAAGGGGCTTTGAGGGGGTGGTGTTTTCCTATGGCGCTCCCCTTTACGGTACCATTGATCCTACCCCGCTGGTCGCGTTTTTTTTCACCCTGCTTTTCGGCATTATGTTCGGCGACGTGGGACAGGGACTTGTCCTTCTCATCCTCGGAATTCTTGCGGGCAAAAAAGGGCCCGCCCTGCTTTCCCGGTTCAGATCCTATTCAGTCCCCCTCATAGCCGTTGGAATTTCCTCAATGATTATGGGGCTCCTTAACGGCGAAGTGTTTGCCAACGAGGAACTGCTGACCGGCCCCACCCGGTTTATTACGGCGGCTCTTTTCGGCGCGCCCAGGGACAGAATACTTACCCTCATGCCCCTGGCTGAAAAGGGCGGCAGCGTGGTAAAACTTTTCTACTTTTTTGGCTTTACCCTTGCGGTGGGGGTAATACTCAATTCAAGCGGACTTCTGGTGAATATAATCAACCGCTTTATCATGAAGGACTACGAAGAAGCCCTGTTTTCCAGAACGGGCATGGCGGGGCTTCTCCTTTTCTGGTACGCTCTTTTCATCGCCCTGCGCTGTATTTTCGGCGGGCGCTTCGAGTGGTTCGATCTTGCCGGTCTCCTTGTGCCGGGCCTCTGCATCTTTTTCGGCTCCCTTATCTGGCGCTGCGCCTCGGGGAAAAGGCCGGTTCTTGCTCACGGGCTTATGGTATTTATTATGGAAGGCTTTGTGGAAATTCTGGAGACCGCTTCAACCTATATTTCAAATACGGTAAGCTTTCTCAGGGTTGGCGCCTTTGCGCTTTCCCACGCGGTGCTGTCTTATATTGTGTTCCGCTTTTCCGAAGAACTGGCCCACGCCGGCGGGCCGGCCGGTTCGGCGTCGGCCCTGTTTATCATGATCTTCGGGAATGCGGTGATTATAGTCCTCGAGGGAATGATTGTCGCCATCCAGGTGGTGCGTCTTCAATATTATGAATTTTTCAGCAAGTTCTTTACCGAAACGGGGCTTGAGTTTAAGCCCTTCCGTTTCAGGGAAGGATAGACAGGAGTGAAGTATGAAACGAAAAGTCGTAGTCCTTGCGCTGGTGCTGATGGTCCTTGCGGCCGCGGTATTCGCCCAGGAGGCCGAAAGCCCGGGCGCCGCGCCTCAAACTTCGGTTTGGAAATATTTCGCCGCCGCCCTGGCGGTTGGCATTTCCTGCATAGCCGGCGGCATTGCGGTCGGCCAGATTGGTTCGGCGGCAATGGGGGCCATGAGTGAAAACGAGGATCTCTCGGGAAAAGCGCTGCCCTACGCGGGCCTTGCGGAAGGCATCTGCCTTTGGGGTTTCCTTGTAGCCCTGCTTATTATAATCCTTTGAGGGCTCCTTTGTGTTTCCTTTCCGGATAAACCAAATCCAAAGCCTTTCTCAAAACCAACCGGGTTTTGGGAAAGGCTCTCTGTGGAACGGTTATGGATTTTTTCTTTATCGGTGATTCCGAACTGGTTACCGCCTTTCGGTTTATCGGCATTGAGGGAGTCTCCGTGAAAGATTCCGCCGAAGCGGTGGAGGTGTTTCGCGGGATCACCGAGGGCTGGAACGAAACCGCCGGGGCGCTGCTGCCCCGGGATTTGGGCGGCGCCGGGGATTGCCGGGTGCTTATTATGACGGAGGAAACGGCGGACTGGCTTGGGGATGTTTTGATTCAATGGCAGCTTTCCGCCAACTACCCCCTGGTAGTTGAAATTCCCGGCATCATGGGAAGCCTCCCCGGACGTAAAACGCTGGTGGATTCCATCAGGGAAGCCATAGGCGTTCATGTTTAAACAAACCTGAGGTTGCTATGGAAGAATTGCAGTCTACCGAAGTTCTTGACCGTGAAATTCTGGAGGATGCCCGGAGGAAAGCCTACCGGATACTCAAGACCTCCGATGAAACGCTCAAGGCAAATGCGGCGGCCTGGGAAAAGAAGGCGCGGGACGCGGTGGATGAGTTAAAGCGAAAATACGCGGAGCGGCAGAAACTTGCCGCGGCGGAAATTATGGCCCGGCTTCCGATGGATCTGCGGAGGGCGAAGGCTGAAAGAATCGAGGAGCTGCTCAGGGAAGCGGAAGAAAATTGGTACAAAGCCCTGAGCCGCGAAAAGGTTCTGGCTATTCTCAAAAAAGAGCTTTCCCGGCGCCTTCGGGAATGTCCTGAGTTTGCGGAAGCGGAGGAGGCCGGGGAGAAGCCGCGGGTTTTTATCCGCTGCCTCGCGGAGGCCGAAGCGGAGGCTCTTCTTGAAGAAGTTTTACCCGGCCGCGCTTTCCGCGTCGAGGAAAGGCCGGCCGGCCCGGGAGCCTCAAGGCCCGGGATTGTCCTGGAAAGCAGGGCGGTGCGCATAACGGCCTCTGTCGATATGGCGGTTGATGCTTTTTTCCACGAAAAACGGGCCGAGGTGGCCGCCGCCCTGCTTGGGCAGGACGCCGCGTTTGAA
>JAISAK010000208.1 GCA_031266695.1 Treponema sp. | reverse complement strand
ATCGCGCCGAAGATGTCTATCCATTTAAGCTGGTTTGCCATAACGTCAAGGATGATCCGCTCTACCTGAAGCATGTCAAGGGAGTCTATGCGCCGGGAAACCATGACGCGGATATTCAGGGTACCCAGTATCCTCTCCGCCTCCGAGCCGAAGATACGCAGCAGAGAGGAACAGATCTGTCCAACAAGGCTTTCTTTCTTTTTTTCATCAATCAGGAGAAGGGTTCCTATCTTTTCAGGCCCGTATTTTTCCAGCAGCTTTTTTTTGAACCCTTCGTAAAAACCGTTTTCGCCGGTTCTCCCGATTATATCCGCCAGCAGGTTCCGGAGATTCTCCCGGCTGAACGCCGGCAGGAATTCCCGAAGGGGCCTGCCGGCCTTTGAGGCAAGCAGCAGCGAAACCACGCGGGCCGGCCGGATTTTTTCGCCGGAAAGGGAACGCAGTACAAGGCTGTCCGCGAAACCCAGTATCCGCCGCCGCGCCGCCTCTTCCGCGAACAATTCTTCCAGCTGCCCGATAAGGTCGTCTATAATTTCCGGCATGCGCTCATGAAGGGTTTTGCCATACTGCGCGGCGGAAATAAAAAAGCGCTGGAAAACGTTAAGTTTGAGAATCGCGCCGGCAAGAAAAATCCGGCCCCGGGTTTCCAGTTCCCGGTGTATTTCCTTCTGCCGGAGAAAACGGACAAAACCCGCGGCGGCTCCGGGGTACGCGGCGGCGGCGGCGGCACCGGCCTGCCGGCAGATCAATTCCCTGTTGTCCCGCAGTTCCCTTTCAACAAAGCCTTCAATTTCCTGCTCCAGCCTCCGCGTTCTTTCCGCGCCCAGGATTTCGTTAAGGCTTTTGCCGGAATCAACGCCGAGGGAATCGAAAACTATTTCAACAAGGCCCTCAAAAACGCCGCTGTTGATAAAATCCGCGAACAAAGACGCGATAAAATCCCCGGATACGGAGGTTTGAAAAAAACCGGCAAGGGGCCGGGAGAGGAAAGAATCCACGGCTTCCGATACGGCCCGCGAAAGGCCCCCGCGCAGATCTTCCTGCTTGAGGCGTTCCCGCAGCAGTTCCGCGGTAAGCAGCTCCCGTTCCACCATAGAGCCGATGCTGTCCGCCAGTTTTTTCCGCTGCCGGGGCAGCACTCCCGGCGTAAAGGGAATCCTTATGCCGAAAACGCGCAGTTCCCGAAGCGGCCTGAAGAGCATCCTGAGGGCAACGACGTTTGTTACAAACCCGATAACCGCGCCCACGGCAGGAGGAACCGCAAAGAGAAGAAGGGTTTTCATTGGGTCATGGACTCCGCGGCGGTTTTTGCCTGAAATTCATTGTCATAGATATCCACCACCTCTTCCTTCAGCCAGCCCCGGTAGGCTTCTTCCGCCAGCACCCAGGCCTCGGCGCCTTCCTTGATCCTTACCTGCCGCCGTTCAATTATCTTTACAAGGGATCCCCTGCGGAGATAACCGAGGGAGCTTCCGCCTTCCTCCGGTTCGGCGTTTACATGGGTGTAGGAAACATTAACAACGCCGTAGCCGATTACCGGACGGCTCAGGGGGGATGTCGCGGGCGGAAGAACCGGGGCCTCTTCCCTTTGTCCGCCGCAGGAAACAAGAAGCATACAAAGGACAAGCAGGCCGGGCAAAGTAATTGAGGATAGTTTACGCGCCGCCGCAAGAACCCGCGGGACTTGACCTTTGTGCGGACTAACTCCTAATCTCATCTTAATGAGAAATATACCCGCTTTCGCGCTTTTAGTCATCATTTTTTTTACCCCCGGAGCCCCTGTTTCCGGACAGAGTTCCGGCGGGCAGAGTTCCGGCCGGGAACGGGAATATGTCTTTTCAATCGCGCCGCGGTTCGGTCTTTTATACGGTCACGCCGAGGAAATAGTGTATCCGACGAATACAAAGGGAACGTATTTAAGCCAGCTTCTCTGGAACATGAAGCCCCTGTTTTACTACGGCTTTACCGCCGATATAGCCCGCGGCGATACTATGGAAAAATGGGGGTGGTTTTCCGGTCTTTCCTGTAAATTCGGAATTCCCCAAATAAGCGGCATCCACGAAAACCGCGACTGGATGTCTTACGTTGACAGCGATCTTACCCATTTTTCCTCCCACGACAACCTTACAAGGGAGCTGTTCTTTTTTGATTTCAGCGCGGGCCTTTCGTTTCCGGTAAAAAAGCTGTTATGGGTAAAGGCCTTCGGGAATGTCTCCTATGGGCATTTCTCTTTTTCCGGGCTGGACGGTTACGGGCGGTACGCGCGAATACGGAACGGCGACTACGACTCGATAAACAATTCCCCTCAGGAATACGATTATTCGGGAAAGGTAATAAACTATACCCAGGAATGGATAATCCTTTCGCCGGGCTTTTCCGCGGGAGCGCGGTTTCTGAAAAATTTTTCGTTTGAGTTCTCTTTTTTGATAAGCCCCTTTATTTACTGCGCCGATCTGGACGAGCATCTTACCACCGGTACCCAGTACAGGGATTACATGGGATGGGGGCTTTATCTGGAACCCCGCGTCCTGCTCTCCTGGGCTCCCCTCGCGTGGCTGGACGTGTCCCTGGAAACGGGCTGGCGTTATATCAGCGGAACCCGGGGGGAGACCTACAGCCGCCCCCTCGGAAAGGGAAACTACGCGGGAGGTTCAAGCGAGGCGGGCGCCGGCCTTTCCCTGCTGGACGCGGGCCTGTTTTTCAAGTTCCGCCTCTAAAGGGTCAAGAAGCTTTCGGTCGGAATCGGCAAAATCCAGATTTCTGATATCTTCAAGTCCCGCCCAGCGCCATTCGGTATGTTCCGAAAGCCGGACGTCTTTCTCGTCAAAACTCACCCGGTACGCGTTCAGGGAAAAATTCATTCCGTTATGCGCAAAAAAGGAAGAGGCGAGCAGGGGCCCAACGCCGGCGCGCACACCCAATTCTTCCCGGTATTCCCGCTCCAAAGCGGCCTCGTCGCTTTCGCCCTCTTCGGCCTTGCCGCCGGGGAACTCCCATTTTCCCCCAAGATCGCCGCCGGCCCCCCGCCGGACAATAAAGAGTTTATTCCCCTTAACGGCGATTCCCGCGACGGATCTTTTTTCGGCCCCCGGGTTCTTCTCCAAAATTCCCATCCTCTTTCCGCGCCTTCTTAAAGGAAAAGCGCCTGGGGGAAAATAAAATGCGCCAGGGCCGTAACAAGGAGAATAAGGCCGAACCCCTTCTTGTATTTCAGGAGGGCTTCGCCCAGCTTGTCCAGCTTTCCATCCTCCTCTTGATTTGTAACGGATTTGTGTTCCCGGTAATAGCCGAAAACAAGGATAAAGCCCGCGAGGAGTCCCATCAGGGCGGGAACCAGATCCCCCAGGATGGGTATGTTGTCGATGCTGGGAGAAAGGAGTTTGAGGAGACCCGTAACGGCGCTTAAAATTCCAAGGACCAGGTGAAAGGTTTCATTGTGTAAGGAAAACCTGAAGCTGCTTTCAATGGTTTCCTTTTCTCCCCCGTCCCCCCAAATAAACAGATACCCGCTTAAACCGTTAAAGAGTACGGACAAAAAATACAATTGTATCATTTTTCCCCCAATTTATAAATTAAACCAAGAATCCCCTTTGGTCAATGTTGCGCGGCAAACTCCTATTCGCATTTTATTTTAAGGTCCAAAGTTTCCCTCTCCCCCCGAAAGACCAGTACAAGCTCTTCCGAATCAAAGGGAGCGGCAAAACGGTATTCTTCCTCGTCGGCCGCCGTAAAAAAAACGCGCTGGAAAAAAACAGGATAGTCCCCTTCCCTCGCCTCCGTCCCGGGCTTGAGCGCCGGAGACACTCCGATGTCAACCGCGCCGGTATAGGCGTTTCTGTTTTTGATTCTGGTTTTTTTCAGCGAAACAATGGTGGTTCCCTCAAACCTGAGGGCCTCCACCGTCAGCCTGCCGCCCCCGAAAGCATAACCCCGGTCGAGAAAACCAAAGATCGACATCATAAGGATTACGACGCAGAGGAGCAGGATGGAACCAAGCATAACCGCCCTGGATTTACGGCCGGCAGGGGGCCCTAAAAGGTTGAACCGGGGCCTGGGGTTTTCGCTGAACAGATCCTGTACGGATTTGGGCGCTTTTGAAAGCCGCTTTTCCCTTGAATAGCGGAAGACCATTTCTTCTTCGCCCTGGTTTTCGTGGCTGAGCCTGTATTCCGAGTTGGGACGCCCGCCGGCCTTTGGCTGTTCCGTGTCCTTCACCGGGGCCGTCCTTCTTCCCCGCCGCCGGAATTGCCCCCGAGCCACGCTTCCCCGGCCAGGGCCGCGGCGGCGCCGGCGGCTTCCAGGGGGTCGATAAACCGCCGCCGGAAACGTTTTCCCGCCTCCAGGAGCAGGGCGGCCGCGGCGGCGGCGCAGTTATAGCCGTCAAAGCCGCCGGAAGCCGCCGGCGCTTTTCCCCGAAGATTCCGCGCCGCGGCGGCGCGGCAGCGGGCACCGATTGCCGCGCAGAATCCGGCTAAAAGATCCCCGGTTCCGCCCGCGGCCAGCGCCGGATTCATGCCGTCAAGAATACCTGTTCTTCCGTCGGGCGAAACAACGTAGATCACGGAACCCTTTAGAAGAACGGTAATATTTTTCTCCCCCGCGGCGCTTTTTAAAACCGGCACCGGATCGGCAAGGATCTCCGCGGCGGGAATACCGGTGTAGGCCGAAAATTCCCCCGGATGGGGGGTAATAAGGGCATTACCCTGAAAGACATGGCCCCGGGCAAGGAAAACGGCGTCCGCGTCCAGGACAAGGGGTAAACCTTCTTTTTCAAGGGAAAGGTATTTTTCAAGGATTCCGGCCCTGTCGGGACCCCGGCCCCATCCGGGCCCCAGAAGCGCCGCGTCCGGCTTAAACCGCCCGGCCGAAGAATCCGCGGGCGGAACCGGGGAATCCGGGGCAACCATTATGCCGCAGGGATCGGCGGCAAGAATCGGATAGAGGGACGGATCGGCGATGAGCCGCACGAGTCCCGCTCCGGCGGCCTGGGCGCCCCGGGCCGCGAGCTTTGCGGCCCCCGCCGCGCCGGGAGAACCCGCGCGTATTTCCACCAGCCCCCGCTCATACTTGTGGGCGCCGCCCCCGACGGCGGGTATGCGGGCCGCGGCTGTTTCCCAGTCAAGCAGTTCGGCTTCGCGGCAGCTTTCGACAAGCTCCCGGGGGAAAATGCCGCCCACCGGAAGCAGCCGCCCGCCGAAGGGCCGCGCGGCGGGTTTATACAGGCAGAGTTTGCGCGGTTCAATCGCGAGGGTCGCGCCGGCTTCAATGACGGGCATACCCTGTTTCCAGCCGTCGAAATTTCCCGAAGGTACGTCAACGGAAACCACAAAGGGAACCGCGCCCGCCGGTTCCGCGCGCGGCCGGTTGAGCGTTTCGGCCATTTCAAGCGCCGCGCCGCGCAGGGGGCCCGTAAGGCCCGTACCCGCAAGGCCGTCAATGACGAGGGACGCCCCGGCTTCCCGGCAGGCCCTTTCCAGGGCGGCCCCCGCCGGCTCTCCCCAGGCAAAGGCCGGAACGCCCAGCGCTTTTACGGACTTCCAGGCAAGGGAAAGCGGCGTTTGTTCTTCCTCCGCGGGAAGGCGGGTAAAAAACACCGTACCCTGATCCGGCCGGACAAGTTCCCACAGGATAAGGGCCCGCAGCAGAACCAGCGCGTCGGCCGCGTTGTTGCCGCTTCCGGCAAGGATCAGAATCCGGGGGCGCCCGGCCGCCGTTCCGCCGCCCCGCGGAAAAAATTCCGGATACGCGGCGGCAAGCACCCCGGCGCAGGTTCTGCCCGCCGCTTCCACCAGGGCAAAGGGGGAAAGCCCCCAGCGGGCGGAGGCTTCGGCGTCCAGGGCCCGCGCTTTCGGGCCGGAAACCAGCGCGGAGCCGGGCACGAAAGCGGCCGCGCCGCCGGGGTTCACGGCGATTCTCCGATAAACTTATCCGTCCGCCACCAGACAAGTTTTACCTGCCACTCGTCTACCAGAAGCGCGGAAAGAATACCTTCGGCGGAAAGATGGAAATCGTTAAACTGGAGTTCGCTGTTTTCAACCTTTATATAACCCCGCCGTTGTTCAAAAGAATTGGTATCAAAAAATAAAATCGAATACCCGTCCTCTACCGGAAAATAGAGAAAAACCCGCTCGTCGCGGATTACCCCGAGCATTGAATAGAGCATTCGGGAATTAATCGTTCTTCCCTGCTCGGAAAAACTATTCTCGAAAAAAGGAACCTCCGTCGAACGGGTATAGGATTCATTTTCAACATTGTAAATCCAGATTACCGAGCTGTCGGGCTCCGTACCGGTACGGGTATTGGTGGATTCGTCAAAGGTGTCGCGGTAATAATCAACCTTGATAAAGAGCTTTCTGCCGTCGGGAGCCGCCATGATTGAATCCACCGATGAAAAAACCTTGGGCCAGTCGGGCGGAACCGGAACGGCGCTGCTCTTTAACTGAACAAGGTAAAGCAGCCGGCCCGAAGAACTGTACCAGTAGACGTTCCACCCCGAGGGCATACGGCAGACCACCGCGATTTCGTCCCGCAGGGAAGTGTAGAGTCCCGCAATCCGCGGGAAGGGGCTGCCCCCGATGCCTTCCTGTCCAAGGTACTCGATAAAACGGCCGTCCGCGTCAAAATGGAGGATAATGCTGTCGAGGAGCGCCTTGTTTTCCGTATCGTAGCTGTACCGCTCGTAAGGAAGGCTGTCTTCGACGTAAATATGCTTACGGGAATCCACCGCAATCCGCCCCGGCGCGCGCAGGGGATAAGAAAAAGCCCAGCGGGTTACCTGCGCGCTGTCCTCGACGTTTGTTTTAAGGGTAAGGGGCTCCGGATTTGTCTCTTCACTGTAGATCATGAAAAGCAGATCCCCGTAGGAATTGTACCGGGTTATTTTGCCGCTGTTTCCGTCGGATATGTAAAAGAGCCCGTCCCGCATGGCAAAATCGGCCCCTCTCGTCCCGCCGTCTCCCTGCAGATCGTACAGGGCGATCTGATCCTCCATAGGGCCGATGTCAAGGGAAAAAAGATTTTCCCGCTCTATTGAGTTAAAATCCTGCCCGGAACAGGAGA
>JAISAK010000175.1 GCA_031266695.1 Treponema sp. | reverse complement strand
AGATCGTCAAATTTTGAAAACTTATCATACACGATAAGTTTATAACCGGCCTTGATCAGGTTTTTCGCCATAGGACGGCCCATAATGCCGATTCCGATAAATCCGATTGTCATTTTTTCACTCCTTGTAATTTAACTTTCGCGCATAATTCCCCAATTAACGCAGCGCCTTCTTTACCGCGTTACAAATCGAATTCGTGTTGAGTCCGTATTCTTCAAGCAGCTCCTCGTAACCGTGGGCGGAAGCGCCAAAGGTATCCTCAATCGCTATTTGAACAAAGGACGCAGGAATCTCGCCGGGCAGGGCCGTCTCTTCCGCGAGAATGGCTGCAATCGTGTTCCCAAGTCCGCCGGTCTTTACCGCCTCCTCGGCGGTAACTATCACCCGCTTCCCTCCGGCGTATTTGAGAATCTCTTTTTTTAAAAGCGGTTTCAGGGTGCTTACGTTTAACACCTGAACGCCTATCCCCGACTTTTTCAAGACCTCCGCCGCTTCAACGGATTTGCTTACCATTACCCCGGTGGCGAAAATACACACCTCCGCCTGCCCGGCCCCGCTATCCAGTACGGGATATATCTTGCCGATTTCGAACTTTTCATCCTCCGCCGTATATACCGGCAGATCATTCCGATTAATCCTGATATATACAGGCCCCCGGTAAAGGGCCATCGCCCTGACCATCTTTTTTGTCTCCCCGGCGTCGCAGGGATTAAGAACCGTCATATTGGGTATCGCCCGCACGATATTCGCGTCCTCCACCGACTGGTGGGTCTTCCCGTCCCCGAAATCGGAAAGACCGCAGCTCGAACCGCAGATCTTTACATTCGCCTTCGGAATGGCAATCGAACAGCGAATCTGATCATAGGCCCGGCCGGAGGCAAATACGGCAAAGGTACTGTAAAACGGAATCTTCCCCGCCAGGGCAAGTCCCGCGGAAACGGATGCCATATTCTGTTCCGCTATCCCCATTTCAAAGTAACGTTCGGGAAACTTTTCCTTGAAAAGCGCGGACATGGTAGACTTCCCCAGATCCGCTTCCAGTACAACAATGTCCTTATTCTCCCGCCCCAGCTCAACCAGCGTCTCTCCGTAGGCTTTGCGTAAACTCTCCTGTCTTGCTTTTTCCATAATTAAAGCCCTGCCTTTAACGCGTCCAGTTCGCGGTACGCCTGTTTGTATACTTCTTCGGTAAATATGCCGTTATGATACGCGGGATTCCCCTCGGCAAAGGAAAAGCCCTTTCCCTTTATTGTATCCATAATGATAATCGAAGGTTTGCCCTTAAGGGCCTCCGCCTTCTCTGTCGCGTCAACTATCTGGCCGATGTCATGGCCCTTTATGCTGATTACATTCCAGCCAAAACCGCTCCACTTTTTATCAAGGTCGGGAATCCTGAAGATGTCGGCCGTTTTCCCGGTGGCCTGCACTTTGTTCCAGTCGAGAAAAGCCGTCAGGTTGTCAACGTTGAAGTTGGCCGCGGCCATCGCCGCTTCCCAAAGCTGGCCTTCGGATTGTTCCCCGTCGCCCATAATCGTATACACCCGGGCGGGGCTTTTATCCAGGCGCAGGGCCAGCGCCATTCCCAGGGAAATGGAAAGCCCCTGTCCCAAAGATCCGGTTACCGCTTCAATTCCGGGCGTGGTCAGATCGGGATGCCCCTGCAGAAGGCCGTGCAGGGTTTTTACCCTTTTCAGCTCCGCCCGGGGAAAGCAGCCTTTTTCGCAAAGAGCTGCATACTGGATAAGCGCCGCGTGCCCTTTGGATAAAACCAGGCGATCGCGGTTGGGGTCTTTAAGTTTTCCTTTGTCGATATTCATTTTGTAAAAATAAAGAACCGCCATTAACTCCGCCAGGGAACTGGAACCGCCCAGATGGCCGGCGACGCCTACTCCGATCATTTCAAGCAAATCGTAACGAAGCTGAAGGGCTGTTCGTGCAAGCTCTTTCTTTTTATCTTCGGGCAGCATAGAGACTCCTTTTACTTGATAGTCATGTTATAATAATATGTATTATTGTGATTGTCAATAAGCATTTTATAGATTATAATCCTCATAACGGAGAATTTTTGGAGGGAAGCGGAACTCATGTATGATATTCAGAAAATTAAAACAAAGTCCCTTCAATCGCAGGTGTATACCAAGCTTAAGGAACAGCTTATGCAGGGCGCCTGGAAGGCCGGGGAAAAACTGCCCTCGGAACACGCGTTATGCGCCCTGTTCGGGGTCAGCCGGGTAACGGTCAGGGCCGCCATTCAGCAGCTGGTAATTCTGGGCATGGTAGAGGCCAGGCACGGCGGGGGGACTTTTGTAAAAACTTTTTCCGCCATAGAAAACGTCGACAACCTGCATCCCCTGATACAAATCAGTCAAAACCGGGACCTGATTACGGTTCTTGAATACCGGAAAATTATCGAGAAAGGCACTATCGGCCTTGCCTGGGAAAAAATCAAACACGAGGATATTGAGATTCTGGAAGAAACCCTCCAAATCATGATAAACACCGAAGACCTGGCCGTATATACCGAGGCGGATTTGGCTTTTCATCATCACCTGGCCCGTATAACCCAGAATCCGATTATCATAAAGGTACACGATCTGATTTCGGAAATTCTCACCACCGCCATGTACGATCTTGTCAGCCTTGTGGGGAAAGAAATCGGCCCCGCCTATCACCGCAGGATAATCGACACCCTCAAGGGGGGCGGCAAGGCCGAATGTGAGGCGGTGATGGAGGAACACATGGAAGAAAACATCAGGGCCGTCAGAAAACTTGAAAACCCGGACAAGAGTTCTTCCGCCGGCGCGGCGCTACCGGAGGTTTCTGAACAGGGCTGATATACCCTGCCCGCCCCCGATACACATGGCGATAAGCCCGGTTTCGGCCCCGCTCCGCTTCATTTCATACATCATCTTTACCGGAAGCATACAACCGGTAGCGCCGACAGGATGCCCCAGGGCGATGGCGCCGCCGTTGACATTAACCTTCGCGCTTTCAAGGCCGAGGTCCCGTATAACCGCCACGCTCTGGGAAGCAAAGGCTTCGTTAAGTTCCACAAGGTCAAAATCTTTGACCCCAAGCCCGGTCTTTTCCATAAGCTTCCTGGTGGAAAAATAAGGCGTATACCCCATAAGAATATCGTCATACCCGGCTACCGCCCAGGCTGCCAGTTCCATTAAAGGTTTAAGCCCCAGTTCCTTTGCGGTATCCGCGGTCATCATAACCACCGCGGCGGCGCCGTCGTTAATACCGGAGGAATTCGCGGCGGTAACGGAACCGTCTTCCTTAAAGGCCGGGCGCAGCTTTGCCAGCTTGTCAATGGTCAGGCCCCGGCGGGGATGTTCGTCGGTATCAAAGACAAGCGTTTCTTTTCCTTTGGCGTATTCGACCGGGATTATTTCTTCCTTGAATTTTCCCGCGTCAATCGCGGCAATGGCGCGCCGCTGGCTCTCCAGCGCAAAGGCGTCCTGCTCTTCCCGGCTGATTTTGAATTTCTCCGCCACCGCTTCGGCGGTCATGCCGTTATGGTACGGCCCCAAGGGCCAGGTAAGAATATCTATCAAGCCGTCTTCCAGTTCCTGGTGCCCCATACGAAGTCCCGTCCGGGCGCCCTTGATGTAATAGGGTATCCGGGACATATTTTCGGTTCCGCAGGCGACTACAACCTTCGCGTTTCCGGTCTGAATTTCCAGCATACCGTCAACCAGCGCCTGAAGTCCGCTGCCGCACTGCCGGTTTACGCTGTACGCGGTAGTCTCTTTGGGGAGGCCGGCGCTTAATGAAACCGCCCGGCCGATAAAACCGCTTTGCGCAATCTGTCCGACATTGCCGACGATAACCTCGTCGATTTTTTCGGGGCTTATCCCCGCCCGCTTAACCGCTTCCCTGACTGCTATAGCGCCTAACTCTATCTGATCTATCCCGCTCAGGCTTCCCATAAAAGTCCCGATAGCCGTGCGGCAGCCGCTTACCAATACAACTTTTTCCATCTTTCGACTCCTTTTTTCATCCGGCATATCCGGAGCTAAATTATCATTCCCCCGGAAACTTCGATGATCTGCCCGGTGATGTAGGATGCCTCATCGGATGCCAAAAAAGCAACCATATTGCCCACGTCTTCGGGCTTGCCGGCAGAACCCATCGGCACCTTGCTTACCATCATCTTCCAGCCGTCTTCGCTCATTCCCCGGGTCATATCGGTATCAATAAAACCGGGGCAGATAACATTGGCGGTAACATGATTCCGGGCAAGCTCCCTGGCCGCGGTAAGGGTAAGCCCCACAACCCCGGCCTTGGAAGCGGCATAATTTGCCTGCCCCAGATTGCCTTTCCAGCTCCTGGACGAAATATTGATTATGGAACCGCTTTTTTGTTCCCGCAGGCGTTTTGCCGCTTCGAGGGTCATGTAGAACGTTCCGGTAAGATTTATCGCTATAACC
>JAISAK010000167.1 GCA_031266695.1 Treponema sp. | reverse complement strand
AGATCGTCCACATAGGCATGTCCCTTTTTGATGATCCGCACAGCCAAATCGCAGAGGTATTCGTAGTAATCGGAGGCGTAATATTCCCGATCCTCCCAGTTGTAACCCATCCATTTGATATCGCGCTTGATGGCCTCAACGTAAGAGAGGTCTTCTTTTTCCGGGTTTGTATCGTCAAAGCGGAGATTACATTTGCCGCCGAAACGCTCCGCCATGCTGAAATCAATGTAGAAAGCCTTGCAATGGCCGATGTGAAGCCAGCCGTTGGGTTCCGGCGGGAACCGGGTGTGGACATAGGTAAACCGGCCCTTCGCCAGATCTTCCTTGATAAACTCGCTGATAAAATCGGACCCGGACACAGGCCCGTTCTCCTTGTCTACACCAGGCGCTTCCGCCATATTTTGCTCCTTGGGAGAAAAATGCTAATCCCTTGCTTTTACAGATTCTACCGGTAATATTATCAGGGCATTTCTACTGCCCTGTCTACCCTTGGGCCGCTTAACTGCGCGCGGGCGCGGTTTTGCCATTCTCCGGCTTCTCCGCAGGCGGCAAGAAAATTCCAGAAATCCCGGGCGGGGCCGGCTTTGCCGGTACCGAAAAGGCTTGTCCCGAGGTAATAAATGGTTCGGTAATATTCGGTCTTTGAAGCGTAATCGGAAAGGAGGGAATTGCGGTTTATCTCGTCGGAAAGGGCCCGGAGACCGGTGAACTCATAATCGTACTCGCGGCGGATTAGCTCTTCAAGGATAACCGTATTTTGAATGAGGAAGGAAAACATAAGATGCTCCTCCGCCCTGCTGTGACGGCCCGAGGCGTAGTAGTAAAAACCGAGCAGACGATGGGCTTCCTCCACGGCCGTATTGTTATAGCGGTAGAGGCTTAGAAAACGGTTTATCCCTTCATTTTCCAGGGTTCGAATCATGGCGTTCTTCGCAAAGGAGCCCGACTCTTCCGACCAAAGCGTATCCTGCCCGAGGATCAAAAGAAGGGTACGCTCCATCTCGTTATACTCCTGACGGATCTTGCAGATATCGGCGATCTTGTACAGGATATCCAAATCGCTGCCGGGATTTTCAAAAAGGCCGCGCAGTTCATAGGCTTTCCTGAATTGACTCAAGGCAAGGCCCAGCTCTCCCTCGGTCCGGTAAGTTTCCCCAATCCAATACTCGGCCTCGGGGTAATCCTTCAGACCGCCAAGAACGCCGAGGGCGGCGGAGGCCGAATCGGAAAAACTTTCCCTGGGAATACGGTAATAAAGTTCCGCGAGAAGGGCGGAAACGTTGTCATAACTCCGTTCCGCCGCGTAGGTTTCTATCCGGTCAAGGGAATCGCCCAGGCGCCGGACTTCGGGCAGCGAAAGAAAATCAATAAAATCCCTTTCCATCTGTTCATACATAGCGCGCCGCTGCCGGCGGGCGTCTTCAAAGGAAAGGAGGGCATGCCCGTATTCCCCGCCGCGAAAATAAAATTTTCCCTGTTCCAGGATATACCACCAGGGAAGCGTTTCCTGCCGCTGGGCAAAGGAGAGGGTGCCGGAGGAAAAAAAGAGAGACAGGCAAAACAACGGGAAGAAAAGAGAGCGGGGAAAAAACTTCGGGACGGGGCGATCTCTTGCGGTTCCCCTTGTCTCTGCGCTCATAGTTTATAAAGTTCCTCCTCAAAGGCCCTGTCCGCTTCTTCCGCGTTTATTGTCCGTATCACCTTGCCCCGGCGGAAGATCAGAACCTTGTCCCCCGCGCCGGTAACGCCGAGGTCGGCATGCTTTGCCTCGCCGGGGCCGTTTACCACACAGCCCATAATCGCCACGGTGACATCTTTATCCAGGCTGTAGAGTTTATCCAGCCACCTTCCGGTAAAGCCGTGGGTGTCAAAGCCGTTCCTGCCGCAGCGGGGGCAGGACACAAGGGTCACTCCCCTTCTCCGCAGCCTGTCCGCGCCGGGCGCTTTTCCGGCCGCGGCGTTTTCGGCGGCCGCCGCCAGGATCTCCCTTCCGGCGATTACCTCGTTTTCCATAGTATCCGAAAGGGAAACCCGCAGGGTATCGCCTATCCCGTCTTCCAGAAGCCGCAAAAGGGCGGCGGTGTTTCGGACAACGCCGGCTATGAGGGGGCCCGCCTCGGTTACCCCGATGTGGAGGGGCGGCCCGCCATTCCCCCGGCCCGCGCCGTCCGCCGGATTTACACCGGAGGCCGCATCCCCAGGGGAATTTTTTTCCGCCAGAAGCCGGTTCGCCTTTATAGTATCGGCAATTGAGGAGGCCTTCATTGAGACCAACACGTTCCAAAACCCGAATTCGCGGAAAATCGCAAGTTCCCGATCCGCCGCTTCGACCAGGGCAAGGGCGCGGTCCATGCCAGCCTCGATTTTTTTCCGCAGATCAAGGGGAAGGCTGCCGGCGTTGACCCCTATTCTGATTGGTATGCCCTTTTCGGAGGCCCGCGAGAGCAGGGCTTCAACCTTTTCCCGGCCGCCGATATTCCCCGGATTTATACGGATTTTGGCTATGGGAAAATCCATGCAGCGAAGGGCTATTTTATAATCAAAGTGAATATCGGCCGCCAGAGGCATGGAAACCATGCCGGCCAGCCGTCCCAGAACTTCGGCCGCTTCCAAGTCGGGAACCGCGAAACGCAAAAGGCCGCAGCCCATGGTTTTCAGCCGTCCGATACGCGCAACGAGGGAGGCCCCCGCTTTTCCCTCAATATCCGAAAAAGAAAGGCGGTCTTTCCACATGGTCTGAATAACCACGGGATAACCGCCCCCCAGCATTACGGTTTCGACATGATCAAAACCGCCTATCTTTACAACCCGCGTGTTATAAGGCGCCATTGAAAAATCGGGCCGGGCGGCCGGTATAAACAGCAAACCGGAAAACAGTCCCTGTTCACCGCTGCCCGGACAAGCCTAACTAAGACTAATCATGGAGAGAACCATCGCGAAAATCGCGACGGTTTCGCAGATGCCGACTATCATCATGTAGTTGACAAAACCTTTGCCCGTTTCGCCGGTAGCGTCGGCGCCGGAAGCCCCCGCCTGGCCCTGGGCAATCGCGGAGAAAGCTATGGCAAGACCCGACGCAATTCCGATGCCGAGGTAAAGGGATCCGTTTTCAGGATTCGCCAGGGCCGCGGGTTTCATAAAGAGGAAACCCAATATGTAGCCGTAGAAGGTCTGGGTCAGCGGCGCTCCGCCGAACGCGAGCAGGGTCATCGGCGCCGGCTTGTTGGCTGTGTAGCACTTTTTCCACGCGCCGATTACCGCCTGACAGGCAATACCGATTCCGATTGCCGATCCTATCGCGGCAATACCCATCACAAGACCTGCGCCCAATAAACCTAAATTCATGCTTAACTCCTGCCTTAAGCGGCGGTATCGCCGCGGTTTTTATCGACCATTAACACGAAGTGTTAATGATAACTCCTGCCTTAAGCGGCGGTATCGCCGCGTTTCGTTTAAGCCTTTTTCGTCCGCTTCGCAAAGGGCTTGTACGCATAGCCGGCCCAGGCAAGTCCCACATGGCCGGAAAACTCCAGGGTATTCAGGCGGACGCCGTGGACAAGCACCGAAAGCACGTTCAGCACGATGTTAAGGCCGTGCCCAAAAAGCAGCAGGGCCATGCCGAAGATAAAAAGAATCAAACGCCCCAGCATAGGCCCGGCCATAGCGTTTACCGTGGAGGCAATTGCCGCGCCCGCAAGGCCGACCGCCCAAAGCCTGATGTAGGACATGATGTCGGAAAACACGTTGGCAATGCCCAGTATAACCGAAATTATATTTTTGAGGCTTTCCAGAATTGAGCGGCCCACGCTTCCTTCATAACTGGCAAACACAAAGTTCAGCGCGAAACCGGCCGCGAAAATATACAGGGCCGGCGGAAAGAGGGGAATACGCCTGTATTCGTTACTCGCTATCAGATTAAGTATAATAAAATACATTCCTGTCAGCATGGCAATACTGCCGATATGCCCCAGTATTTTCAGGGATTTATCGTGGATGATAGCGAGAATATGCCCGATGGAAAGCTGGAGCAGGGCAAGGGAGAAGCAGAAAATCATCAGGTTTTGCTGAACAATGCCGCTGTCCTGCGCGGACCGCGCGGCCCGCACATTGGAAATGAGCGGCAGCGAAAGATTCCGCAAAAAGGCGGGCAGCCTGTTCAGGTCTCCGATGCCGAACCAGGAACAGGTAAGCGTCCCCCAGACAAAGTTTGAAAAACCCAGAAGGAGGAGAAGCTTAAGCACCGGAGGAACGCCCTTTTTGGCGGTTCTGATAATGCCGATAATGCCGGCGGTAAGAATCAGGGCGCCGTAACCGGCGTCGCCGAAAATCATCCCAAAGAAAATAACAAAGAAAAACAGGAACCAGCCGGAAATATCCACTTCGTTATAGCCGGGCACAACTTCCAGAAAGTCCGTCAGGGGATTGATAAGACTCGCGAACTTGTTGTTTTTCAGTTTTGTCGGAACCGGATCGTCGGGCCCGGGATCGTCGGCCCTCAGAGCCCAGCCGTTTTCGGCGGCGGTCCGTTTTAAAAGGCCGAGGGAATCCCGGGGAACAAAACCCGTAAGCCAGGAAACCGTGAATTCCTGCGGGACGTCCCCGACAATCTCCATGCCGGCGCTGGCGCTTTCAAATTCAATGCTTTCCTGCAGATCCTTAAACTCCGCCTCAAAGGCGGCCTGATTTACCGCGAGCGCCCGAAACTGCTTTTCCAAATCGGCCAGGCGATTCCGCAGCTCCGCCGCAAGGACGCCGGTTTCGGCCAGGGATTGTCCGGGCAGCGCAAAGGGAGTTTCCCCGGGAATTTCACTTCCCACCGCAAGGAGGCGGACGCCGGTTTTATTCCGCGAAAGCACAAGAACCCTTGTTTCACCGCCAAGCGCGTCGTAGGCCCGCGGGGAAAGCTCATAGGGGATAAGGTTTATTCCCTTCTCCGCGAGAAAGGCCAAGTCCTTCGGGTCGAAATTGCCCCAGGGTGCCAGGCGGCTCTGCTCCTTCATTCGGGACGCAAGCTGTTCCTGGAGGCTCTTCTTTTCTTCACCCAGGGCCAATACATGGCTTACCATATCGGACTTTTCCGGCTTGCCGGCGCCGCTGTCTAAAGAAGGGCCGGCCGCCGGGACTTTCCTGCCGGCCGCCGTGTACGCGGTGTCCCGCACGGCGCCGCCGATTACCGTACTCTGAACGGTTTCGGGCTTGCCCTTTTTGGGCGGAGGATAACTGCGCAGCAGGCCAAGGGCTGTTTCAAGCCTGGCGCGCCGGTCAAGCAGTCTGGCAAGCGAATCCGAGGAAACATTTTTCTTCTCAAGATGTACTATGCCGGCTTCACGAAGCTTTTCAAGGGAAGCTTCCCGTTCCTTGTCCAGAACCACAAGGGACACTTTCTTCATGGGGACAATCATGATTCACCCCATCTTCGCCCGGACCCGGCGTATAGGCGGGGTGCCAAACCGGACTGAAACAATCTTGTCATTCGGCGCCCTCCTGCGCGGCGGCCCTTGAGAGGCCCCGCTTGGCTATCTTTCCCCGGACTACCGCGGAGGTCTGTTGATCCCCCAGGTAGACCTGGATCTTCTTGATGTTTCCCCTTGTTTCGGGGATTTTTATTTTTTCGAAAAGATTCACCCGCTGGGTGGTAACCCGCAGTTCATGATCAAGGCGCCTGCGCTGTTCCTCCACAATCCGCGCCTCAATGTCGAGGAGCAGCACTTTTTGCATGCGGTCAACCGCGGCATCCAGCCAGAACGGCGTCGAGACAAGATCGTAGGGGCTTACCGCGAAATCGGCGCCTTCAAAAATCGGAATAGCCACGCCCGCGATGTTCCCCTGGCCTGCCCTGATCGTCGTAATCTTCACGATATCGGGGGTAAAGACCCCCGTTTCACCGTAGACCGCAATCCAGGACTTAAAGGATTCGTCAAGCCGGTCTTTTTCATCCGTCAGTTCCTTGATGCGCAGCTCCGTTGTCCTGATCTCCGCCTGAAGCTGCTGCTTTTTAAGCATCAGCGTAGGCAAATAACGCTGGTACATCTTGAGGGAATCTTTTTGTTTTTTCAGCTCGTTTTTGGTGAGCTTAATCTTCGCCATACTGCTCTAACTTTTTTTCGGCCAGAATTTATTGATAAGTTCCGTCCGCAGGCCCGTTTCCTCCGGGTTGAAACATTCGGCAAGAATTTCCCAGCCCAGATCCAGGGCGCGTTCCAGCGGGATATTCACCGAAAGATCCATCATCTGCTTTTCAAACATATCCCCGTATTTCAGCAGCTTGTCGTCCCAGGAGGTCATGATGAAGCCCATAGCCTTCTTTTCCAGGGTATCCTTGTACGCCGAGTAAAGTTTGATCATGCCGTCCATAAGCGCCCGGTGATCCGCCCGGGTTTTGCCGTTTACCTGCTGTTTAAGGCGCGACAGGGAGCCGAAGGGTTCGATACGGCCGTTCTTGAGGTAATACTGGCCTTCGGTGATGTACCCCGTGTTGTCGGGCACCGGGTGAGTCACGTCGTCGCCGGGCATGGTGGTGACCCCAAGAATGGTGATGGAACCCGCGGTGTCAAAGTCAACGGCCTTCTCGTAACGGCTGGCAAGCTGGCTGTAAAGATCGCCGGGGTAACCGCGGTTGGAAGGAACCTGTTCCTGGATAATGGAGATTTCCTTCATGGCGTCGGCGAAGTTGGTCATATCCGTAAGGAGAACAAGGACGTCCTTTCCCTGGAGGGCGAACTGCTCGGCCACGGCCAGGGACATGTCGGGAATCATGAGACATTCTACGGTGGGATTGGAGGCGGTATGTACGAACATTACCGTCCGCGAAAGGGCGCCGCCTTCCTCAAGGGTATCCTTGAAGAAAAGGTAGTCGTCGTATTTAAGCCCCATGCCCCCAAGAATGATAACGTCAACTTCGGCCTGCATGGCGATACGGGCAAGGA
>JAISAK010000131.1 GCA_031266695.1 Treponema sp. | reverse complement strand
GAGGAGGGAAAAACCATCGTGGCGGTACTTCACGACTTGAACCTGGCTTCCCAATACTGCGACCGGATCGTGCTCCTTAAAAACGGACGCCTGTGTTACGAGGGGAGACCCCAGGACATTCTTACCGAAGAAGTGGTGGAAGAGATCTACGGCGTCCGGGCGGTGGTTAAAGCCGACGAATACGGCAGGCCCTTTGTGCTGCCCCGGCGGGCGGCCCTGCCGCCTTCCCGGGGAGCGCGGCAAGAGGAGGCCTCTCGTGTTTACTGAACGGTTCCGATCCCACCACGACGCGGAGAGCGGGCTGGACGCCTTGTTGGGGAAATCCAAAGGACATTTACAGAGGCTCCTCAAAATGAAGCCCTGGTCTGCGGTAGAAGCCAGGCTGCGGGAACCGCCGCCGCCATCATCCTCTCCCAGGGGCATCTACATCCATGTGCCCCACTGCGACAAAATATGCAGTTTCTGCAACCTCAACCGGACGGAGCGAAAAGGCGCGGATCTGGACGCCTATGCCGCCTATATAGCCGGGGAACTCAAAGCCTACGGCGCTTTTCCCTATATTCGGGAAAAGCCCTTTAACGCCGTATATTTTGGCGGCGGTACCCCCACGGTACTCAGTGTAGAACAATTCTCCCTGATACTGGACGCCCTCCATCAGCATATTCCCCTGGCGGAGGACTGCGAAATAACCGTCGAATCAACCCAGCACAACCTGGGGGCAAAGAAGGCTGCGGCCCTGGAGGGCATGGGGGTCAACCGTTTCAGTATCGGGATTCAGACCTTTTCCGGCCGGGGCAGAAAGATCCTGGGACGGACCTATAACGGTGAAAAGGCTCTGGAGGACCTTCACGCCCTCCGGGCCGCCTTTAAGGGAACCCTGGGGATCGATATTATCTACAGTTATCCGGACCAAAGCCTCGAAGAAATCACCGGAGACGCGGAAATCTGCGTTTCTTCCGGTGTGGATAGCGTAAGTTTCTATTCCCTGATGGTCCAACACGGTTCGGCCCTGGCGAAATCCATTGACCGGGAGGAAATTCAATTTGTCCGGGACATTGAATCGGACAGGGAACGGCACAACCTCTTTTATAACAAACTTATGGAATCGGGCTTTACCATGCTGGAACTTTCCAAGCTGGTCAGGCCCGGCGGGGACGCCTACAAGTACATCCACATCCAATACGAGAACGGCGATCTTGTTCCCATCGGTTCCGGCGCGGGGGGAAGAATCGCGGGCTTTCAGATCTATTCCATGTCGCCGGGCAGGCGTTTCGTATCCTCCGGGAACGAAGAATATGACCGCTATTACCGGCTCCTGGGGGAGCTTCAATTCGGTTTGTACGATCCCGCCCGGATGGCCCGCTTTCTTGGGCCTGTGGTAGAAAAAGCGATTGTTGAAAAAATACAGGAACTAAAGGCCCTGGGATTTTTGGTTCCCCTGCCTCAAGGTTCCGCGTGGTCGTTAAGCCCCGATGGAGTATTCTGGGGAAACAATATCGCCGTGGAGGTCCTCAAGGCCGCCATCAAAGCAAAAAAAGGAGAAAAGGCAGATGCGTAAAAAAAGGAGTTTTTTTTATCAGCCGGTAATTGCGCTGTTGGTGACGGCGCTGCTGGCGCTGGCGCTTCCGGGCGGCTTCCGGGACGGAAGTCTGGCCGCGGCGGGACGTAAGGACGGGGCGGGCGCCGGAAACGCGGGCCTCGCGGCGGAAGCGCCGGCGCCCGGAGAAAGGGCCGCTTCCCCGGACGCGGCCCCCAGCCTGTACTGGCGGCTTATCGAGGAAAACGGCGGCGCGGCGGTGGCGGACGGGGCGGATAACAAAGCGCCCCTGGCGGTCTACCGGCGGCTCATCGTTATTTCTCCGGGAGCCGTGGAAGTTCTCTATATGATCGGCGCCGAATCCGCCATTGCGGGGATTAGCTCCGGCCGGGACCCGGTTTGGCCGGAAGAAAAAACCGTCCTCCTCCCCACCATCGGGAACACGGCGCGGCCGAACCTTGAGGCCATCATCGCCCTGGAGCCTGATGTGGTCATCGGCAGCGCCATGAACGCCGCGCTCATGGCGGATCTTTCTTCCAGGGGTTATACCGTACTCATCCACAACGCCGATTCCCTGGCGGATATTTTCAACAGCGCCCTTATCCTGGGGAGGCTCACCGGAAAAGAAGCGGAAGCCCGGGCCCTGGTGGCGGAAAAAGAGGCCCAGCTTGATTCCCTCAAGGCGGAATTGAAAAGCAGGCCCCTCAACCTGAAAGGGGCCTTTCTCTATTCCGCCAACCCCATCATGGCCTTTACCTCTCAATCCCTGGCCGGGGAAATATTGAACATCCTGGGAGTCGAAAACATCGCCGCCGGATTAAACGCCGCCCAGCCCATACTCTCGGCGGAATATATCCTGGCCCAAAACCCCGATTTTCTTTTCGGCGCCATGGCGATCTCAAAACCGGAAGACATCCTCACCGCCGATTCGGTGATAGGGAAGACCAGGGCGGGAATTGAAAAAAACATCAGCATCGTGCCGTCGTCGCTGTTTCTGCGTACCTCTCCCCGGATCGTCGAAAGCCTTTTGGAATTATACGGGGAAATTAGAAAGTATTCCCGGTAAGGGAAAAAGCAAGGGTTATAGAAAAGGTCATCTTCTCCTCCGGGAATTCCGGGGGAAAGGGCGGATAGGGGACGGCTTTTTTTACCGCCTCAAGGGCGGCGCTGTTTAGGAGCCGGTAGCGGGTTCGCGTACCCAATACCGGCTCTTCCATAAGCTGCCCCTTTCGGGACAGCACAAAGCGAATTTCCACTGTTCCTTCCTGATCCTGCCGTCTCGCCTGATAAGGATATTCCTTTTGCCTGTCAATCAACAACCGGATTCTTGACTCGTACTGTAAAAGCATATTCGCTCTCGCCTTCGGATCAAACGCCCCCAGCGTCCCGGTAGCCGCTCCTGTCAGCAGGGCCGGTGATTCCGCCGGGGAACCCCGTGCCTGTTCCGTTTCTTCCGCCATGTCCCCTTCCACCCGAGAAAAGCGGGCCCCTTCCGGTTCTTCCACACTATCCAGTTCCGTCCGGGGTTCAGCAACGGCAGGCTCCGGCGGGGGAGGCGCGGAAGACGGCGGTTCTTGTATTTCCGCCGGTTCAGGATTGGAAAGGGTGGAAGGAGAGGAAGGAGGAGGCATCGGAACTTCCGCCGGAAGCTCCGGCGCTTCCATGGGAAAGGAAAGCGTTACCTGTACCGGTGTCTTCGCCGGTTTTTCTTCTGTCTGCCGGGAAACATCGGGGATCAGGGCAAGCGCCCCGGCGTGCAGCAGAATAGCGGCGCAAAGAGTAACGGAAAAAGACTTACTGTTCCTGTTCTTCATAGGCAAGGTTTACCGTCTTTATCCCGGCATTCCTGATAGTATCCAAAATTTCAAAAAAGCTGCCGTACCGAACCTGCCGGTCTCCCCGGAGGATTACCACCGCGTCAGGTTTTTCCGTAACCAGGCTCCGCAGGGCCGGTTCAATCGTTTCTACCGGAGTGGGAACCGCGTCTTCGTTTAGAAACACCCGGCCATTCCCGTCAACCGATACCACCATATCCGCTTCGGCCTGTTCATGCTCCCGCTCCGATCCCGGAAGATCCAGAGGCAGGCTTGGCTGAAGAAAAGCGGAAGTAAGAATAAAAAAGAGGAGCAGTTGAAACACAATATCCATAAGGGGAGTAATGTCGATCCCCCCGCTTTGCGGCTTAGGTCGCAGAAATGGCTTCATAAGGATTCCCCGAATCTTTTTCCCCAGCAATAGACATCGATACCGCCGCGCCGGTATATACATTCAGGCGGGAAACCAAAAGCTGAAGATCCTCCGCGCGTCCCGTGACGAGGCTGGAAAAATAATGGTGCGCTATCAGCGTCGGTATCGCCACAAGAAGCCCAAAGGCAGTCGTTAAAAGCGCCACCCAGATGCCCCCCGAAAGAAGGCTCACGTCCGCCCTCCCGCCGATAGACTCAAGCCTGCGGAACACTTCGATCATTCCCAGGACCGTACCAAAAAGCCCAAGAAGGGGCGCAAGATGGGCAATGGACGCCAGCATCGAAAGCCGCTTGCCGTTTTCCTGTATAATCCCGGAACCCGCGGCAAAAAGCTCCTCGGAAACCGCCGCCGCCCCTTCGCCCGTACAGTCAAGATACGCCCAGGCCATCCGCGTAAGATACCCCCGGCGGTTCTGGGCCGCAAGTTTCTCCTGGAGCGCCGCGCGGTCCCCGCCATGACCCTCCCGTTTTTTGCAGTCCATCGCCTCAAGAAAGCGGTCCAGCCTCTGGCGGCTCATAAAAAAATACAGCCCCCGTTCCAGAATAACCGCCAGAGCCAGCACGGAAAAAACCAGCAGAGGATACATGACCCAGCCGCCCTGCACAAATAACTCAAACATGACACACCTTTAGTTAAAGAGTTCTAACTTTTATTTGTAAGGCAAGTCTAAGATAATGTCAAGAGAACCGCGGGCCGCCCCGGCAATGTACCATTATAAAGCGTTATAAAAACACTTTGGGCGCATTTCCGGCGCTTTGAGAAAAGCGCCGGAAACCGGGCTTTCCGCTCCAATCTTGTTGCCCGCCCGGGCGGGCAACAAGTATTTCCGCTTCAATCCCTTGCGCGTTCCGTGCGGGGGGCCTTCTTCGCCTTATTTTTCATACACTCCCCCTCCTTAAACCTGCCCGCATCGCTTTTTTCTAAGAATTCGTTCCAAATCCGAAGCACCATTCATCCCAGACCCTTATATGTTTCGGAGGAACATCATGCACACTATTCAATTTGCTCCCGACGATGACATCATTGACATCTGTAGGGACAATGTCTTCAAAGCCGCCTTTACCAGGGATAACCCGCTTTCCCAGGGCGCCCTGAAAAGGCTGGTTTCGGCCTACATCGGCAGG
>JAISAK010000105.1 GCA_031266695.1 Treponema sp. | reverse complement strand
CGGGATCCAGGCCGACCGGACACACACGCCGGCATTCGCCGCAGCTGATACAATTCTGCTCCGCCTGCCCGCCGGCTTGTCCTTTGAGAAGGGCAAACAGGGCGTAACTCGTCTTGATTATCGGCTCATCAAGATCCGTCACGGTCCGGCCAAGAAGGGGAGATCCCAGGACGACCCGTTTTGGGTTGTCAATAAAGCCGCCGCATTCGGCAAAAACCTCGCGAATCCTGGCGCCTATCCGCACTTTCATCACCTGCGGCGTTCTTACCGCGGAACCGCCGACCGCCACATAGCGGTCAAGAATGGGTTTTTTGAGTTTAACCGCGTCATGCACCGCCGCCAGTGTAGCGGGCCCCAGGATCAGAAGCGATCCCAGATCAAGGCCTTCTTTTTTGCCGTAATTCCGCAGTACAAGCTCCAGTTCCCGCTGATTCCGCTGGGGGTAACGGGAACCGACCAATACCAGAACCGCGGGAATATCCCCCTGGCCGGCCTCGGCAAGCAGGGCCTCGCCCAGTTCCTTTTCTTCCCGGGAAACGGCAAAGACAATACAGCTTACCCTGCCGCCGGCCCTTGCCATGATGAAACTGCCTTCCACCACCGCCTTGAGCCGCTCCCTGCAAAGCACATAATCGGCGACAAGCCAGGGATCGTCAAAGACGCAGCGAACCACCAGGGACAGGGGCTCGGGGGCTTCCCGAAAGGCCGAGATCATCTCCGTAACGGGCCGGCCGGAACCTTCCATCTCAACAACGCCGTACTCGGCGATGACCCGCTGAATATCGTAGCCGCCCATGCCTGCCCAGGGAAAAATTTCCTCCCGCCGGCCAAGCCTTTCAAAGCTCCCCTCCATGCGGATTACCAGGGCGTCGTTGGAAAAACCCTCGCTGTTCTTCCAGGAAACCATGCGGATTACCCGGCCGGGCACCGTAGCGTGAACATTTGCCGAACCATGCCCGGAGCCCCTGCCGACAAGCATGCCTTCTTTTACCGGATCCCCCACACCCACCACCGGATAGGCCCTGGCGCCAATATGCTGAATCAGCGGTATTACCGAAAGAGGAGGCAGGAAGGCTACAACACTGGAGCCTTTTTGCGGAACCGTGGGGTCCTCAAAGGAGAGCCCCCCCCGGGGAAACGAATATACCTTCATGTATCCTTTTTATGCGTCCCTCCGGATCGCAGGGTTACAGCCTCTGAAACCTTCATGAAAACCGCTTTAAGCGGCAGGCCTGAAGTTCTTAATTTCGGGGGCCTCTCAAAACCACGCGGATTTTGAGAAAGCCTCCTCCGGTATAATAATATTTTTTTCCTTTTTTTGTCTCCCCACCGGAGCCTATAGTCAGAGGCGAAACCCGGTTGTTTCCTGATTTTTTCCCAAAAACCGGAAAGGATAATGAAAAGCGCCGCTATAAACACCGCGAGCAGATCCCCCGGGCCGATTGAGAGGATTGAGAGGATTGAGAGGCCGGTAACAAGCCGGCCAAAACCGTTTCCGGCAGGCCCGGAAACATCGGGGGAAGAACCGCCGGGGGAAGAACCGTTTTGCAGGAGAAAGTCCGTCAGATTTTTCAGGGGAAAGGGCGGAATTTCCAAATCCTGCCCCGGGGGAAAGTCCGTCGCGGGTTGTAAAGGCCCGGCGGCATGAAGCAGGCCGTCCCCGCCCAGAACAAACTCAAGGTAGGATTCCCCGTCCGTATTCCCGCTTTGCCCCCCTGTCCGCCCGTCCCCGCCGGGCTCCTTTGTCTCCAGGGATCTAAAGGAAAAACCGCGCTGAAATTCCAGATGGGCAAGATAATCCGCTTCGTTTACGACAAGCGTACTGTCCCCCGCGAAGGAAGACGCCGAAGGAGCCGCGGGCAGAAAGGGGTTTAACAGCAGGGCAAGCATAACGGCAAGGCCGTAGGGAAGCATAACCCGTGAAAAAGCGGGAACGGGGACATCTCCCTTTATAATCGGCACCGGAAAAAAGCGGACATGCCCTTCGGCGTCGCCGCGCCGGGAAAAAACCATCAGCGAAAAGAACAAAAGGCCCGGATAAACAAAAAGGAGGCCCGCGGCAAAGAGGGAAAAGGCGCCCGGCCGCCCGGTCGAGGGGTCGAAAACCGCGAAAACCACAAGCAGTACGCAGGCCGCCGCGAAAACCAGCGCCAGGAGCCAATGGTATCTCCGGAGGACAAAAACATTCCTTATGATTTGACGCCTGTATTCCGCCGGATTGGAGGGGCCCTTTCCGGCGTGAAGCAGGGTGCAAAATTCCATCGCCGGCCCCCGTAACAAAACAGAGAGACCGGCAAGCAGCGCCCCCAGAACAATGCCGGGAAGGCCCAGAAAGGCAAGGCCAAGGCTTAGGGGAAGGCAGGGAAGGATTGGCAGCGCGGCCCCGGAAAAATACAAGCCGCCGAAAGCGGCGCAGCAGAACAGCAGAAAATAAAAAAGAACCGGCGTCCCGGCGCCCGGGTACTCCAGGGAAAAAGGAATATCGCCCAACAGGGCGGAAATCCGCTTTTCGGCAAGCCCGGGCCCGGGGCCTTTTCCGGAAAGGGGTATAAAAAAAAGACGCTTCCCGTCCCTCACAAAAAAGGAACGGAGCTTGTCCGCGTAACCGTCGCCGCGGGGATCCCGGGGCTCAAGCCTGTTTTTATACTCGTCCAGCGGTATCCGCTCAAGCCTGCCGAAATCATCAAGCAGCGCCCACTGGGAAGATTCCGAGATAATTTCCACGCCGAAAAGATCCTCAAGGGCCCGGCGTATATCAGGGTCGGAAAGGGCTTCGTCCGCGGCAAGAACCGCGTAGCGGTTTTCACGTACCGGGGGAGCGAGAAGAAGGCCCGAAAAAACGGAAACAAAACCCAAAAGCAGAGAAACAAGGCAGAGGATAGGCAGCAAACGGGAAAAAGACATGAAACCTACAAAAACGCAAAGGCGGCGGCGATAAAAATACCCAAAAATCCCCCCACAACCACCTCAAGAGGGGTGTGGCCCTGAATCTCCTTGACCGCGTGGAAATCAATACCCATCTTTTCCGCGGTCTGCCTGCCCAGATTATTCAGCGCCCTTGCCAGCAGGCCCGCGGAGCGCCGTACCCCCATAGCGTCCCGGACAACCACCAGGGCAAACCAGAAAGCAATGATAAACAAATTTGAAGAAAAACCCTCGGCAAAGGCAACGGAAGTCGCAAGGGAAGTAACCACCGCCGAATGGCTTGAGGGCATGCCCCCTGTCCGCCAGACGATAACTTCTATCAGCTCCCGCCTTTTCTTCCTCCGGCCGCTGAGCAGAAAAATTACCGCCTTTAGCAGTTGGGCGATAAAGAGGCTGGAAACAGTGGACAGGAATATAACATTTTCAAACAGAGCCCTGAGTGAAGACGTCTTTAAAGGAATTGCCGTTGGCATTTATTAAACATCTATCAGGAGGGAGGTCTTTGTCAATATAATTATTCATGGAATTGAAAACGGGCGGCGACGACGATGGCCGGAGGCTTGACCGGGTTTTGCGGAAGGCCCTGCCGGAAACGCCTCTTTCGCTTATCCACAAGTTTCTCCGCCAGGGGCGGGTTCTGGTAAACGGCCTGCCCGCAAAGCCCTCGTCCCGTGTCGGGGCGGGAGACACCATCACCTTTCCGGAACCCCGGGAAGGCCCCGGCGCGGAACAACGGGGGGCTTCGGAGCCGGGGGTATCGTCCCCTTCCCCGCCCCGCTCCCCACCCCCCCTCTCCCCGGATCTCCTCTGGCAGGGCGCGGGCCTTCTTGTCTTCAACAAGCCCGCGGGCCTTGCCGTTCACGGCCCCGAAAGCCTTGATGCCGCGGTGCGGGCCGCCCTTGCCGGCCGGCTGGCCCCTTCCCTTTCGTTCAGGCCCGGCCCCCTCCATCGCCTGGACAAGCCAACCAGCGGGGTAATTGTCTTTTCAAGCAGCCTTGAGGGCGCCCGTTTTTTCAGCGCCCTGCTCCGGGAAGGCCGCGTGAAAAAATATTACCTTGCCCTTGTCGAGGGAATAGTGGAGGGGCCGGAAATCTGGGAAGACAAACTTGTCCGCGACCGGGCCGCGAAAAAAACTTTCCTTGCGGAAGGCAAAGGAACAGGGGCGCCGCCTTTCCCCCGGGGTTT
>JAISAK010000098.1 GCA_031266695.1 Treponema sp. | reverse complement strand
AGATCGTGGGCAATGAACAGAAAGGAAAGATCCTGCTTTTCCCTGATGTCAAGGAGAAGGTTGAGGATCTGTCCCTGTATTGAAAGGTCCAGCGCGGATACCACCTCGTCGCAGATAAGAAGATCCGGCCGCATTAAAAGCCCCCGGGCAATGGAAATGCGCTGCCTCTGGCCGCCGGAAAACTCCGAAGGCCGCCGTTCAAGGTCCGGGGCGGAAAGGCCTACTTCTTCAAGAATTTTCACCGCCCTTTCCCACAGTTCCCTTTTGCCGATCCCGGCGGCCCCCGAAGACCAGCGGCAGCCGGAGACCAGCACTTCGTAAATGTTCATCCGGGGATTGAGGGAACGCGCCGGGTCCTGAAACACGTATTTCACCTTTTCACGGTAACGCTTGAGACCTTCGCCCCGGAGGACGCGGACATCAACGGCTTCGGCCGATTCCCGCGGGCCGGCGGCCGGCGCTCCGGGATCGTAGGTGATGAAACCGCCGTCGGCCTCATACATGCGCACCAGAAGCCGGGCCGTAGTGGTTTTGCCGCAGCCGGATTCTCCCACCAGGCCGTAGCTTTCATTTTTGTTAATGTGAAAGGAAATGTCCCTGACGGCGTTGACAAAGCGTCCGCCGACGCGGGCAAAGAAACCCGCCTCAAGGTTGAATCGTTTTTGCAGATTGCCGGCGGAAATCAGGGGCATGCCGCGCCTCCGATACATCGAATTTCCCGAATCCCGCCGCCCGAATCGCTGGCCGGGCCTTCCGTCCGAAGGCGCGGTATCTCAAGACGGCACGCTTCTTTCACCCGGGAACAGCGGGGCGCAAAGGGGCAGCCCGGTTCCGGGTGCGCCGGGTCGGTGACTTTGCCGGGAATAACCGGAAGCCGCCCCCGCGAGTAATGGCTCCCGAACCGGGGCGAAGCCGCAAGCAGGGCCTGCGTGTAGGGGTGGCGCGGATCCCCGATGAGTTCCCGCACCGTTCCCAGCTCCATCACAAGGCCGCCGTACATCACGAGAATACGGTCGGAAATTTCCGCTACCAGGTCTATGTTGTGGCTGATGAAAATAATCGAAATATTCCGATTCCTCCGCAGGGCCGCAAGCAGTTCCATAATCTGCTTCTGGATGGTCACGTCAAGGGCCGTGGTCGGCTCGTCGGCGATGAGAAGATCGCAGCCCTGCGCCAGCGCCAGGGCGATGCCGATACGCTGCAGCTGGCCGCCCGAGAACTGGTGGGGGAATCCCGAAAGCCGCTCCCGGCCGCCCCCGATTCCCATTTCCTCAAGCAGCGCCACGGCTCTGTCTTTCGCCTCCTCCCTGCCGATTCCGGGAAAACTGTTCCTGAAAGTTTCAAAAAAGACCTTTTCCATGCTCTGGAGGGGATCGTAGGAACGGCCCGGTTCCTGGAAGATCATGCCGATTTTTTTGCCCCGGTATTCCCGCAGGGCCCCGGTTTCAAGTCCGCGAAGCTCCGCACCCTCATAGCGGACGGAGCCGCCCAGGATCGCGTTTTTGGGAAGCAGGCCGGGAATGGCCTGGGTACTGACGCTTTTGCCCGAACCGCTTTCCCCCACAAGACCCAGGCATTCCCCCCGCGCAAGGGAAAAGGAAACGCCCCGCAGGGCATGAAGGGAAACGGATTCACTGCCCCGCAAAACGGAAAAGGACACCGAAAGATCCCGGACTTCAAGCAGGAAAGGCTTCGCCGCCCCGTCTTTGCCGTCCGGCGCCCCGGCCGTATCGTTATGCGTATTGTTATGCGTATCGTCCGGTTCTTCCGCCACGCGCTTTGCCCGCGCTTCTTCCGCCCCGCCCGCGGTACGGGCCGCCCCCGCGCCGGGGTTCTTTTTTTTCCGCCAGGGCAGGCCGATTCTGAAAAACACCGTGTGGTAGGGATCGAAAAAGTCGCGCAGGACATCGCCGATAAAGTTAAAAGCAAAGGTGACGCAAAGGAGAAACCAGATCGGCGAAAGGAGCCAGGGGTAGGCCTTGAGGTTTGCGATGGTTGAAATATCCCGCCGGATAAGGGAACCCCAGCTTACCGCCGGATCGGTGATGACGAGGCCGAGGTAGGAGAGGGTGGTTTCGGTCATAATAAAACCGGGGATATTAAGGGCAATGCTGACAATGAGCAGACTCGCGATTTGGGGGATAATGTGCCTGAAGATAATTACCGGGGCGGGGATCATTTCAAGGCGGCTGTTTTGAATAAATTCCTCCCGCTTTATGGCGTGAACCATGCCCCGGATGGTACGCGCCGAACCGGGCCAGCCTACCAGAGAGAGGATCAGGGTAATCATCATGTAAGACTGACCCGTGTCCATGTTAGACGCCATAAGGGAGCGGAGAAAAAGAATCAGGTAGAGGCCGGGGATGAGCATAAGGAATTCGGCAAGGCGCATTATTGACCAGTCGGCAGCGCCGCCGAAGTAGCCGGCGAGGCCGCCGAAAAGAATTGCCAGCAGCAGCGAAATAGCGGTCGCGACAAAACCGATGGTAAGGGATATGCGGCTGCCGTGGACTATGCGCGAAAAAAGATCCCTGCCAAGACTGTCCGCGCCCATGAGGAATACCGGGTAGCTGCCGGCGTTTTGCGGAGCAGTGCCTCCGGCGGAAACGCCGGCCTCCGCGGACGCGAAGAGGCGCCGTTCCAGGGGAATAAGTCCCCAAAGCTTGTAGGGTTCGCTCCTGCCGAAGAACCTTATCCGGTGGTACAGGCCTTTAACCCGCACGTATTTCCAGTTTACCGAATTGATCATCCGGTATTCCTGTACCCGGAAGCTCCCCCCGGAAAAGCGAATATTGGGCGGATGATAGGTGAATTCCGGAAAGGATGTGTTTGCGCCGTAGGGGGCGATAAATTCGGCGAAGATCATCATCAGATAGAGAAGGGTAAGCACAAGGAATGACGCCGTGCCCAGGGGGCGGGTCTTCAGGTACAGCAGGAATCGTTTCATGCCTTCTCGCTCCGCCTTACTCTTTCCCGTAACGGATTCTGGGGTCCACAAGGGCAAGGCAGACATCCGACAGGACCATTCCCAGAAGCACCAGGAAAGAAATGAACATCATGTTGGAAAGAACAAGGTTGATGTCTTCCTGCAAAACGGCTTCATACATGAGCCGCCCGATACCGGGGTAGGCGAAGATGATCTCCAAAATCAGGGAGCCGGAAAAAAGGCCGGCCAGCATATTGGCGCTGCCGGTGATGTAAGGGTTGAGGGTGTTCCTGAAGGCGTGGTTGAAATATACCCGCCATTCCGAAACGCCCCGGGAACGGAGGCTCGTGATGTAGGGCTGCCCCAGCTGATCCAGCATGGTTGCCCGGATCATGCGCAGGGTTCCGCCTATGCCGCCGAGGAAAGCCGAGAGCAGGGGCAGAAAAACATGATGGGCGTAGGAGAAAACAAAGCGCGCCGGCGCGTCGGAGAAGGGAAAAACCGGATAAGCCGTAACCGGAAAGAGGCCGGTCAGCGAGGCAAAGAGCTGCAGCAGAATGAGGAGCAGCATTCCCGGAAAGGCGTGAAGCGCCAGGGCGAAAAAGGTAACCGCGAAGTCCGCGGGGGTTCCCGCCTTGGTGGAAAAATAAACCCCCAGCAGAAACGAGAAGAAGGTGATGAGTACCAGGGATATGAGATTGAGCAGCACCGAGTTGAAGAGCCGGGAAGAAAGGAGGAAGGAAACCGGCGCGCGGGAGATAAGGCTTACCCCAAGGTCGCCGCGGAGAATCACCTGCCTGAGCCAGCGAAAATACTGCGCGTAGAAGGGCAGATCGAGCCCGAGTTCTCTCCGCTGGGCCGCCGCCTGATCTCCGGTAAAATTTCTGTCCCGGCCGCCGCCTCCGCCCTCGGCGCCGCCACGAAGCTGCTGCATGACAATCTGGTCGACAATGTCCCCCGGCGCAAGTTCCATGAGACC
>JAISAK010000096.1 GCA_031266695.1 Treponema sp. | reverse complement strand
CCCCCGGAACCGAAGCGCAGACATCCAGAAAATTGGCGCCGGCTTCGGACTGCTTTTTGGCCAGGTCGCAGATGTAATCCTCATTTTTTTCGGCAATGGCCTTTGCCATTGAAGGAATCGAGCCGTTCACTTTTTCGCCGATAATAATCATGGTTCCTCCTCACCGGAACAAGAATACGCTGAAGTTGACGCAAGAACCCCAGTCTTCGGGCAACCCCATTATAAAACTAAAAACAATACGTATACAAGTAGTCGTTGTAATGTTATATTGAGCCAGTTTCGAATTTACAGATTTTTTCGGAGGTGTTATGGAAAAAATTTTGGTAATGAATCTGGGTTCAACTTCTACCAAGCTGGCTGTTTACGAAGGTGAAAATGAAGCGCTGGCCAAAACGATAAAATACGGAGTCGAGACCCTTGCCTCTTTTAAAGAACCCTGGGATCAGGTTGATTTGAGGCGGAAGGATATTCTGACCTGTCTCGGAGAAGCGGGGATCAAACTTGAGGATCTGGATTTGGTAGTCTGCCGGGGCGGCAACTTTCATCCGGTGCCCGGGGGTATCTACGCGATAAACGAAGATATCATCGCCGACATGCGTACCGGAAGATGGGGGGTTCATCCCAACGGCGTGGGGGGCCTTATTTCCTTTCAGCTTTCCCGGGAACTGGGGATACCGGCTATCACAATGGATCCTCCCATCACCGATGAATTTGACGACATTGCCCGCTATTCGGGCATAAAGGAGATTCAGCGCATCAGCAGTTTTCACGCGCTGAGTCTTAAATCCACCGCCCGGAAGATAGCCCGCGAACAGCTTCATAAACCCGTTGAGGAACTGAGCCTGATTCTGGTACACATGGGCGGCGGCATTTCCGTCTGCGTTCAAAAAAACGGCAGAGTGATTGACGGGAACAATTCGCTTGACGGCGACGGGCCCTTTTCCCCGGAACGGGCGGGAAGTTTGCCGACGGGGGATCTTGTGCATCTCTGTTTTTCCGGCAAATATACGGAGAAGGAGATACTTAAAAAACTCCGGGGCGCCGGCGGCTGGATATCCTATCTGGATACCAATGACGGCCTTGAGGTGGAGCGGCGCATTGAAGCCGGCGATAAAGAGGCCGGGAACGTATATGACGCCATGATCTATCAGACATGCAAGGAGATCGGCGCCATGGCCGCGGTTCTGTGCGGACAGGTTGACGCCATTGCCCTTACCGGCAGCCTTGCCCGCTCGGACTATATCGTTGACGGGATCAAACGGCGGACTTCCTTTATTGCTCCGATTATGAGGTATCCCGGAGAAAACGAAATGAGGGCGCTTCTTGAAGGCTCGCTGAGGTTCCTCCGCGGGGAAGAGGCGCCGAAACCTTATGTACGGGAGGCCCGGGATGATTAAAAATTTCGAAGAACTTACGGAAGCGGTTAAAAGCGGCAGACGAACAAGTATAGCGGTGGCGGCGGCCGAAGACATGGACGTAATCCAGGTTGCCCGGCACTGCGAAGCCCTTGCCGATTTTATCCTTATCGGCAAAAAGGATCAAATTGAGGCGCTGATCAAAGAATCCGGCAGCCCCCTGCGGGCGGAGATTATCGACATTGCGGATCACGCGGAAGCCGCGAAGAAGGCCGTGGAACTGGTTAAAACCGGAAAAGCCGGCAATGTAATGAAAGGGCTTTTGCATACCGGCGTTTTTTTAAAGGCCCTGTTAAACAAAGAAACCGGCCTTAACAGGGGCCGGCTGGTCAGCGAGGCGACGATATTCGAAAAAGAAGATGGTACGGGTTTACAGATTCTTACGGACTGCGCCATCAACATAAGTCCCGATCTGATGCAGAAAAAAGAAATTCTTGAAAATGCGGTTGAATTGGCGCTGAAACTGGGAATAGAAACGCCCAGGGCGGCGGTCCTTGCCGCGGTGGAAGTGATAAATCCCGATATGCAGGCCACCCTTGACGCGGCGGCTCTGACCCTTATGGCCCGGCGGGGGCAGATAAAAAACGCCGTGGTGGAGGGCCCCCTTGCCTTTGACAACGCGGTTGACGAGGAAGCCGCCCGGCACAAGGGCATAAGCGGGCCCGTGGCCGGGAAAGCGGATATACTTCTTGCCCCCGCCCTGGAATCCGCCAATATGCTGAGTAAGGCTCTTGTTTTCTGGGCAAAAAAAAGAAAGGCCGCCGCGGTATTGGGCGCCGGTACTCCCGTCATTATGACTTCGCGCAGCGAATCCCCGGAAAATAAAATTTTAACTGTTACCATGTCGGCGTATCTTGCGTCGCGGTAGCGCGGTGCGCAACATCATAAACGCAAGGAAGAAGGGCCTTTACAAGTCCTCGACCTGTTTTAGGGTAAGCCCGGTCACCTGGGCTATTTGTTCTATGGGCATACCAATGGCCTTTAGATTCCGGGCTATTTCCAACTTCCCTTTCTGTAAGCCTTCCCGTTTTGCTTGCACAACCTTGCTCTGGGTGTCTACCACATATTTGTATTCGCTCATAAGCCGCGCCCGCTCCGCTTCGTCACGGCTTATGCTTATTAATACCTCACTCGCCATCGCTATTCCCTCCTCGTGGGCTATTACTTCATTGATCTTTTCCCGTTTCCTTTTATCCGTCAAATACCGGAAGAAATAGGCCCAATGTTCCTGCGTCGTCATCTCCGCCACGGCCTTCTCTCCCACCCGCTCCACCTTTGATAGTTCCAGGGTGATAATCCGGCTCCTCCC
>JAISAK010000325.1 GCA_031266695.1 Treponema sp. | reverse complement strand
ATCTTACCTTGCATATCTTCATTCGATGATCATCAGGTCGCTGAAATAAAGGGTTTCGATTCGGCCAAGACGGAGGGTGGAGTTGTAGCGTTTAAGGATCTCCTTTTTGGCCTTCTCTTCGTCCGGCTCGGAAAGCTCTTCCGGAGGAAGGGAGGAAAAGTATTCAGCGGCCATACTCCTGAAATCGGTTACCCTGGCCGCCAGTTCCTCGGTAAAGGGGCGGTCGTTTGGGGGATAGGGAAAGGCGATGGAGAGAATCATAGTCGCGGCAGGCCCGCCGGCCCGGGCGGCAAGGGGTATTCGCAGGCGGCCAATGCCGGTAAACACGCCGGCGGCGCTCCCGGCCTGCGTTGCGCCGGGACGGACGGCGTTTCGGGAGGAATTCCGGGGGCCGCTCCCCGGCCCTTCGTCTCCGTCCCGGGCGCCGCCCAGGCGAACAAGCGGCGCTTCGGGCTTTCCCAAAACCGCGTAAAGGGTGCCCCCCGCAAGGAACAGCGCCAGAAGCAGAACAAGCGCCGCCGCAACGCGATACGCGGCAAGAAGGTAACGGGAGGAAGGTTTCACTTCTTTTTTCATCATCCTGATTGGGAAGGCGGGGGTCCATACCCCGAGGCTTGCCTCGGTTCAATTCAATGCCACTGAAAAGATGGTAAAACCGATCTTCGAATAGGGGTATGAACCCCCGCCAATACAATAAATCTCCTATCCACCGAAGATACCTTAGGGCTTGCCCCAAGGTATCTTCATTATTGTGTCTTTTTGAAAAAATGGTCTAGCAGCGCAGGAGGCTCCCGAGTGCCCGTGTTGCGGACAGACCTATATAATTCCGCGGCAAAGTGTTATTCTGTGTTTCATGTGTGGCATTGTCGGATATATAGGAAATCAGGAAGCCGCCCCGGCGCTGATCGGCGGTTTACGCAAACTGGAATACCGCGGTTACGATTCCGCGGGAATAGCCGTTATGGGCAAAAACGGCCTCAAGGTACGCAAGTCAAAGGGCGCCCTGAAATTTCTGGAAGAAAAGATCGCCGCGGAACTTGCCGCCGGGGATTTGTCCGGCAGCATGGGCCTGGGCCACACCCGCTGGGCAACCCACGGCGAACCTTCGGACATCAATTCCCACCCCCATACCGACGTATCCGGCAAGATCGCCGTGGTGCATAACGGCATTATAGAAAATCACGCGAAACTCCGCGCCTGGCTTGCGGGGCAGGGGTTCCGTTTCCGCAGTGAAACCGATACCGAAGTTGTGGCCCACCTCATCGACTTTTATTACAAGGGAGAACTTTTACCGGCGCTGATAAGCGCGCTGAAGCGGCTTGAGGGTTCCTACGCCCTTGGAATTATCAGCGCGGAGGATCCGGATCATATCATCGCAGCCCGCAGGGAAAGCCCCCTGGTGGCCGGTCTGGGAAAGGGAAAAAATCTTATCGCGTCGGATGTTCCGGCCCTGCTGGAACACACCCGGGATGTTTACTATCTGAAGGATCGGGAGATAGCGATTCTCGGCCGGGACGGTATTGATTTTTACAACGAAGAGGGCCGGCCGATAGAGAAAGAAAAATTCCGTATCGAGTGGGACGCCGCCGCCGCGGAAAAGGCCGGTTACGAACACTTCATGCTCAAGGAAATCCACGAACAGCCAAAGGCTTTAACCGACACGCTCCGGGCGCGGCTGCGCGGCGCGGGCAGCGAACCGGCGGGCACGGACAGCGGCGCCGCGGGGAGCCGCAGCATAAACCTGGAAGAGATCGGCTTTGACTCTTCCTGGGCGGAAGCGGGCCGCGTGGTAATAAGCGCCTGCGGCACCGCCTGGCACGCGGGGGTTATCGGCAAATACGCCTTTGAACATTTTGCGCGAATTCCCGCCGATGTCGATGTTGCCTCCGAATTCCGCTACAGGAATCCGATTTATAATCCCAGGGATATTTTTATCATCCTGAGCCAATCCGGGGAAACCGCCGACACCCTCGCGGCAATGCGGATGGCGAAAAAGTCGGGAGCGCGGATAATTGCCATTACCAACGTTGTCGGCTCCACCCTGGCAAGGGAGGCCGATCTTGTAATGTACACCTGGGCGGGCCCGGAGATTGCCGTTGCCTCCACCAAGGCCTTTACCACCCAGCTTATGTGCCTGTACCTGATCGCCCTGCAATTCGGCTCGCTCCGGGGAGTCATCTCCGCCGCGGAACTTGCCGCCGCGATTGAAGCCCTGGATAAAATACCTTCCCAGGCGGAAAGGATCCTGGCGGACAAGGAAACCATTCAGCGCTTTGCCTCGCTGCAGTTTAACAAGAGCAAGGTCTTTTACATGGGACGCCTCTTTGATTACGCGGCAAGCCTAGAGAGCGCCCTGAAGCTTAAAGAAATAAGCTACACCCACTGCGAGGCCTTTGCAGCGGGGGAACTCAAGCACGGGCCCATAGCCCTTGTTGATCCTTCAACCCTTGTAATGGCGCTCTGCACGCAGACCGCGCTTTTTGACAAGATGGTTTCCAACATAAAGGAAGTCAAGGCCCGGGGCGCGTCTACCGCGGTCATTACCTGGGAAGACGCGGATTATTTCAACGAAACAGCCGATTCGGTTTTCCGTATTCCCCGTACCCTGGACAGCCTTTCGCCCATGCTGTCGGTAATCCCCGCCCAGCTTTACGCCTACTATATCTCGGTGCTGCGCGGCCTTGACCCGGACAAGCCCCGCAACCTGGCAAAGTCGGTCACGGTGGAATAGAGAAAAAGGTTCGTTCTCTGCTCTTATCTGAGGCTGTTCCATCGGACCGCAGGTCCGCACCAACCGGGTTTTGGAACAGCCTCCACTGCCTGTAAAAACCTTTATTCGCCGAAATGCGCGTGAATCAATTCCATGGCCATATCACACCAGTTCCACAAACGCTGGGGATCGTCATTCAGGGTGAGAAGGGTTTTCATGTTGAAAACCAGATTCAGATGATACTTTTCAGCGAGTTCGCAGCCGTGAACAAATTCCCTGCGAAGGAGATCCATATCGGGCGCATCCCCCGCAAGGTAAACGGAATTGGGTTTAAAACTTATAACATAGCGGTTTCCCAGTTGCTCCGCGGCCTTGTCAAGATCGCTGAAGGGCGAAGATGTTACTTTTCGCAGATTCGGAAAAGCTGCCGTAAGAAAATCCAGTTTGTTATCCAGCCGCTCGCAGCAGCCGTAGGAATGCAGCTTGAATTGTCTGGCCCACAGCTTTTCATGCTCAAAGGCGAATTCGTTTGTCATGGCGGGAGACACGGCGGTCATAATCTGATCCGCGTTTTCCCCCCAGATATCGCCAATCCCGGCGCCTATTCCGCTTTCGGTAGGCGGCGGCAGCTGGCTTGTGTATCCGGGGCAATTGTTTCCGATGT
>JAISAK010000152.1 GCA_031266695.1 Treponema sp. | reverse complement strand
ACAGGAGAAAAACGAAAATGAGCAGACAATACTACATTGCGGGCAATTGGAAGATGCACAAGACCCGCGCCGAAGCGGCGGAGCTTGCGAAGGCCCTTGTCGACGGGCTTAAGGACGGGAAGCACAAGTATCTGGCGGCGCCGGGCTTTACCCTGCTTGAGACCGTCGCGGCCCTTGTCAAAGGCAGCAATATCCGGCTCGGCGCGCAGAATATGGCGGCCGAGGAACAGGGCGCCCATACCGGGGAAGTGTCGGTACTTCAACTCAAGGATCTTGGCGTAGAGACGGTGATTCTGGGCCACAGCGAGCGGCGGCATATTTATAAGGAAGATGACGGGCTTATCAACAAAAAGGTAAGGCTTGCCCTCAAGCAGGGTCTTGAGGTGATTCTCTGCGTCGGCGAGACCCTTGAAGAAAGAGAGGCCGGCAAAGCGGAGGCGGTTTGCGAAACCCAGACGGTCAAAGGCCTTGAAGGAGTTTCCGCCGCGGAGCTTTCGAAAATCGTTATTGCCTACGAGCCGGTATGGGCCATCGGAACCGGAAAAACCGCGACTCCCGAAGACGCCGACGCAATTCACGCCTATGTCAGAGGGGTAATTGGAAAACTCTACGGCGCCGAAGCCGCGGGGAAAATTATCATCCAGTACGGCGGTTCGGTAAAACCCGAAAACGCGGCCCAGCTTATGGCAAAGGAGAATATTGACGGCGCCTTGGTAGGCGGCGCGGCCCTTAAAGCCGATACCTTTGTGCCGATAGCCAAATTTTCCTAGGAGTTTGCCGCGCTTCGCGCGTAAAAGCGCGGCGGGCCGGGTTTCGAAAATGATAAAAAAAATTCTGTATGATAATATCGTCGTTGTTCTTTTCTTTGTCGCCGGTTTCATGGTTTTGGTAGTTTCAATCTATACAAGCGTTCTGTTTTTTTCGCTTTCCGGCTATTTCAGGCAGAGTATTGAAGACCGGCTGGCCTTTGTAAGCCGCTCGGCCGCGAAGCTGATTACGCTTGAGGAGCTTGCCGAACTCAATACCCCCGAAGATATGGAGAAACCGCTTTTTCAGGAAATCCGCGGCCGTCTTATGAATTTTTCCAAAGAAGCCGGCGTGCTTTTCGTCTATTTTTTGCGTCCCGTGGAGGGCGGCCTTCTGCAGTTCATTGTCGATAACGACACTTCCGATAAAGCGGTGAACCTTGTGACGGCTCCTCTGTTCCCGGAGGCGGCGCCCCAAAAAGCCCTTGAAGGAGACGTGGCGACTACCCCGATGGGAATCTATTCCGTCGGTTACGCCGGACTCCTCAGCGCCTACGCCCCAATCTTTGACGGGGAGGGAAGGGTGGCAGCCATTGTCGGAGTGGATGTCACCGATAATGAGGTGCTTCTGACCCGAAACCGGATTGTCGCGCTTTCGATAATTATTCTTTTTGCCTCGCTGACGGTGATTTTCAGCGGAATCCTGAGTTTCTTTATCAATAAAGGGAAGCAGAAGACTCTTCTGCGCCGTTACAGGCAGCAGGAACTGATGTCCGAATTTTCCCAGAATTTCATTTCGTCCAAGGCTCCCTCTTCCCTGATAAACAGAACCCTCGAAACAACCGGCGAATTCATGAAGGTTCCGCGCATAGTAATAGGACTGTCCGGGGCAAATTCCGTTATGCTTCATCATGCCTACCTGTGGTGCGCTTCGGAAGAATTCTTTATCGGTCCCATTCGAAAGACCCTGAGCGATCTTGTGGGAGCTACCTTTCCCGCCGAACAGCCTTTGGGCCTGCGGGAACAAAACGAGCCTATCCCTATCATTTACTGTAATAATGTCCGGGAGGACGGCCGTTATGAGGAAATGGGTAATATGGGGATAAAGGCTTTTATCTGGGCGCCCCTTTATATAGACAAAAAATTGTGGGCCGTTTTGAGTATAGAGGAATTCCGGCCCCGGAACTGGTCTGAAAACGACCGCCAGTTCGTGAGTACCGTAAGCAGCGTCATAGCCGGCGTGGTAGAAAGGGATATGCGGGAGAAAGAAAGGGACGCGGCGCTCAAGCAGGCCGAAGACGCGAACAGGGCAAAAAGCGATTTTCTCGCGAACATGAGTCACGAAATGCGTACCCCCATGAATGCGATAATCGGCATGACCGCGATTGCCAAAACTTCGGAGGACGCGAAGAAAAAGGAATACTGCCTTGAAAAAATAGAGGACGCTTCCGTTCATCTCCTCGGCGTTATCAATGACATTCTGGATATGTCGAAAATCGAGGCCAATAAATTCGAACTGTCCTTTACGGATTTCAACTTTGAAAAAACCCTTCAAAAAGTGGTGAATGTGATCAATTTCAAAGTGGAAGAAAAGCGGCAGAAATTCACGGTTCACATTGACCGGGACATTCCCGAATCGCTGTACGGGGATGATCAGCGTTTTTCCCAGGTAATTACCAACCTGCTTTCCAACGCGGTTAAGTTTACCCCCAAGGAGGGCCTTATCCGTCTTGAAGCTGTTTCGGAAAAGCGGGAAGGGGAATCTTGCCTTCTCAGGATAAGCGTCGCCGATTCCGGCATAGGAATCACGAAGGAACAGCAGACAAGGCTTTTCGGTTCTTTCGAGCAGGCCGATTCAAGCACGTCCCGCAAATACGGCGGTACGGGTCTCGGCCTTGCCATATCAAAACGGATAGTGGATATGATGGGCGGTACGATAGAGGTGGAGTCCGAGCCGGGCAAGGGCTCCGTCTTTACCGTTACCGTGGAGTTAAAAAAGGGGGCCGAAGGCGAAAAGCCTGCCTATGCGCAGAGGGAATGGAAGAACCTGCGGGTACTGGCCGTGGGCGGCGATCCGGATATACGGGACTACTTCAGGGAACTCGGCAGCCGTTTCGGTTTTTCCTGTGAAACCGCGGAGGACGGCAATGAAACGGTTTCGATAATCAGGGAAAAGGGGCCCCGCGATATTTATTTTGTGGACTGGGAGATGGAGAATTTTGACGGCCTTGAGCTTTCCCGGCGGATACGTGAAAAGGACGGAACCGGGAAGATCGTAATTACGATTTCCGCCGCCGACTGGACTACCGTCAAGGACGAGGCGGCGTCGGCCGGGGTAAGCAAATTTCTTTCCAAGCCTCTTTTCCCCTCGATCATCATGGACTGCATCAACCGGTACTTTGGGGAAAAATCCCTTATCGCGGCTTCGGAAGATCAGGAAATTTCAGAGCGCTTCGAAGGCAAGAGGGTTTTGCTCGTCGAGGATGTGGAAATAAACCGGGAGATCGTGCTTACCCTGCTCGGGCCGACGGGTATTGCCATAGACTGCGCCGAAAACGGCGTGGAAGCGGTCAGGCTTTTCAGGGAAGCGCCCCGGCCCTACGACATGATTTTTATGGATGTGCAAATGCCCGAGATGGACGGCTACGAGGCGACCCGCAGGATTCGCGATCTTGAACGCGAAGCGTCCAGGGATCCGGAGTCCCCGGCCAAAGGCCCCCGGGCGGTTCCCATAATCGCGATGACCGCCAATGTGTTCAAGGAAGATATTGAAAAATGCCTTGAAGCGGGGATGAACGGCCACGTGGGAAAGCCCCTGGACATTAAGGAACTTATGAACCAGCTTCGCCGCTATCTGAATGGCGCGCCCTGAAAATTTTGTCTATGCGGTGTGTTGATCAAGACCGGCGCGGCCCGGTATAATTGAATTCGCATGAAAGAATTCGGGAAGGTTTTACGCCTGCTTTTGCTTTGTCTGGGACTCGCGCTCTGCATTCTGGGAAGGGGAATGCTCTCTTTCACCGGGAATCGGGCAAAAGACGTAATGGTTATGACCGTCCTTTCCGAAGAAACGGAAAACGAAAAAGAAGCCCTGCCGCTGGTCTTGTTTAGGGCCCTTGCGCCGGTGAATATGCCCGATTCCCGGCAGGGTTTAAGAACCCTTCTTTTCAGCTTTTTTGCGGCGCTGTTTCTTTTCCTGTACCGTGATACGGCGTCCTTTGTTTGTATTTTTCTATATCTTCACGACAAGTGGTTTTTCAGGGCCCCTGTCATGGCCTGCTTTTTGGGCGGCCGCGGCCCCCCGGCTTTTAGCCTTTTGTCTTGAATAAGATGTTTTTCTTCATTATAATCAGGGAGTAGTTATTACCTGGTTAGTTTAATTAAACGGAGTCTTAAAGATGGGTATTCTCAGTATCGTACTGTTGGTG
>JAISAK010000146.1 GCA_031266695.1 Treponema sp. | reverse complement strand
AGTTTTTGTTATAAATCTGGTTCTTCCTCCGTGTAACTCCGCGTACTCCGTGGTGAATCTTAAAGAAATATCAGGTGTTTTAGACTTTTACAAGGTATTAGACCCGCATCTCCCTGTTGAAAGGCTTGCCCAGCGCGGCGGGCCCCATGCGGCTGTTCTTCCGCGAGAGCGCCAGTACCGCGATAACCAGCACATAAGGCAACATAACCGCGAACTCGTAGGGGAAGTTGATCCCCTGGCCCTGAATGGCAAGCTGGAAGGACTGGGCAAGGCTGAAGAGCAGGGCGCCGCCCATAATCCGCAGCGGGCTCCAGTGGCCGAAATAGACCAGGGCGACGGCAATAAAACCGCGGCCCGCGATAAGGCTGTCGCTGAACATTTTTGCCTGGCAGAGCGAAAGGTAAGCGCCGGCAAGGCCCGCCAGGGCGCCTCCCACGGCAAGGGCCTGATAGCGGACACGGTTTACCCCGATGCCGATGGAGTCCGCCGCGCGGGGATGGGTTCCCGCCGCGCGGACCGCAAGGCCCCAGGGGGTTTTGTTGAGTATGTACCAGGTAAAGGGCGCCATAAGGAAAGCAAGGTAAACCAGGATATTGTGGCTGAAAAAGATCTGGCCGAGCAGCGGAATTTTTGACAGAAGCGGAATGGGAAGAGACCCTATGCCGGGTATGCTCTGGGTGCCGCCGACAAAATGGCGGAACAGGGTACCGGCTGTTCCCACGCCGAACATCTGGAGGCCGATGCCGGCTATTCCCTGGGGACTGCGGAAACTTACCACCGCCAGGGCAAAGAAAAGTCCCAGCAGAGCCCCCGCGCCCATAGCGGCCGCAAGGCCCAGTACATTGTAAATCTGCGGAACCTGTCCGCCCTGTCCGGCGGCATAGGGCACGAGCATGCCGATGAAAGCCCCCATAGCCATAATTCCCTCGCAGCCCAGGTTGAAGATGCCGGCGCGCTGGTTGATCATTTCACCGAGGCTTGCGATGAGCAGGGCAACCGAGAAGGGTACGCCCAGGGAAAGAATGTTAACGATGAAATTCATGACCTTTCCTCCGGAATCTCCGTCCGCTTTGTCCCGTTCTCCGCCGCCCCCGCGGACGCGGCCCCTTCCGCGGCGCCCGGCCGGGCCTCCGCGCGGGCTGCGCGTTTTCCCGTAAATTTCCGCCGGGCCCGTTCCATCAGGTAGGGATTTTCCAGGATCATCCGGGCGGCGATAATGACAAGGATGATGATGCCCTGAAGCACCTGCACCATATTGGCGGGAACCCCTACCATGCGCTGGGTCATGTCCGCGCCCACGATGAGAAGGCCAAAGAAGAACGCCGCCGGAATGATCCCCGCCGGGTGAAGCCCGCCGAAAAGGGCTACCACTATGCCGCTGAACCCGTAGCCTCCGGTGATTCCCTCGATAGCCCTGTGGTGTACGCCGGCTATTTCCACCGCCCCCGCAAGGCCGGCAAGGGCCCCCGATATGCTTATGGAGATTATCAGGCAGCTTGCCACATTTATTCCGCCGTATCGGGCAGCCCTGTCCTGGGCGCCCGCGGCGCGGAGTTTGAAGCCAAAGGAAGTTTTCCAGAGAAGAAGCCAGACGACCAGCGCAAGAACCAGCGCGATGAATATTCCCGTATGAAGCCGCGTACCCCCGATGATCCTGTCAAGCCAGGCGTTACGCGTCAGGCGCATGGACTGGGGCGTACCCACTCCTCCCAGGGTAAGTTCCGCCGGGTCAATCATGGGACCCCGCAGGCAGAAGGTGTAAAGCTGGGCCGCTATGTAGTTGAGCATTACCGTGGAGAGGAGTTCGCTTACCTCAAGCTTTGCCCGCAGCAGGCCCGGTATAAAACCCCACGCCGCGCCGCCCGCGCAGCCGGCAAGCAGCATCAGGGAAAGAAGAATCGGCCTGGGAAGATCCGGCAGGGCAAGCGCGGTTGCGGTGGAAGCGATAATCCCCATAGCCATCTGCCCCTCGGCGCCGATGTTGATAAAGCCGCTCCGGTACGCGGTGGAAATGCCCAGGGCGATTATGGTAAGGGGAATTGCGCGGATAAGCACCTCGCCGACAAGGGAAATGTTTTTCAGCGGCTCCGTCAGGATAACCAGGTATACCTTGAGAATATCCGCTCCGACGGCGGCAAGAATTACCGCGCCGATGAGCAGCGCCGTCAGGGCCGCAGCGGCAATGACGGTAATCCGGTAGAGGATATTAAAGTGCCGATTCATCTTTTACCCCCGCCATCAGGATCCCCAGGTTTCGGCGGTTTGCTTCGCCCGCCTTGAGCACCCGCTGTATCTGCCCCTTGAAAATTACCGCAATCCGGTCGGAAAGATTCATGATTTCCTCAAGCTCTTCGGAAATGAGAAAAATGCCGTAACCTTCGCGGCATTTCGCCAGAAGCTGCTTGTGAATGAATTCAGCGGCGCCCATGTCAAGGCCGCGGGTTGGGTAGACCGCTACAAGGAAGCGCGGGTTCCGCTTCAGCTCCCGCGCGAGGATTACCTTCTGTATATTGCCGCCCGAAAGGGAACCCGCCGCGGCCTGGGTATTGGGGCTGCGTATATCAAACTCCCTTCGCAGGGTTTCGGCATTTTCATTGATGGCTTTCTGCCTGAGGAAGCCCCGCCGCGAAAAAGCGGCCGCATCGGTGTCCTTCAGGATAAGATTTTCCTTTATTGAAAACGAGGGGACTATGCCTTCGGTGTTCCGTTCTTCGGGAATGTAGCCCATGCCATGACGTATAACAAAGGCGGATGATTTGTTTTCGATATTGGTTCCGAAAAAAATTATTTCGCCGGATTCGGCTTTTCGCAGCCCGTTAATTGCTTCCGCAAGTTCCCGCTGGCCGTTTCCGGAAACCCCGGCAAGCCCCATGATTTCGCCGCTCTTTACCGCAAGGTTAAACCGGTCAAGGGCAAGAAAGCCGCGGTCGCTCTTTACGCAAAGGTTCCGGATGTCAAGAACCGTTTCACCGGCGGCGGGGTTTTCCGTTCTGCGCGGAAGCTCCACTTCGTGTCCGGTCATGAGGGCGGCGATATCCTGGGGCGAATGATCCGCGGTATTCCCCTGAAAGACCACCTCGCCCCGGCGAAGAATCGTAACCTTGTCGGAGAGGGCCTTTACCTCATTGAGTTTGTGGCTGATAAAAATAATGGAAAGCTCGGCAGCCATGCGTTTGAGCAGGGCGATAAGTTCATCGGTTTCCTGGGGGGTAAGGGCGCTTGTCGGCTCGTCAAGAATGAGAAACCGCGCTCCCAGGCAGAGGGTTTTAACCAGTTCCACCCGCTGCTGTTCCCCGACCGAAAGCTGCCAGATGTAGGCGTTGGGATCAACCGGCAGGCCGTAATGCCCGGAGATTTCATCGATCCGCGCGCGGACGCGGCTGTAATCAAGCCTGGCGGGATTCCAGGCCTGACGGTAGCCGAGGGCAACATTTTCCAGCACCGTCATATTCGGAACCAGCATATACTGCTGGTGTACCATGCCCATGCCCGCGGCAATAGCGTCGTTCGGCGACTGGAAGCGGACCGGGCTGTCGTTGATGAACATCTGCCCTTCGTCACTCTGGTAAAGTCCCATGAGAATGTTCATCAGGGTAGTCTTGCCCGCGCCGTTTTCTCCGACAAGGGCAAGGACTTCCCCGGCGTTTACGGAAAGGGAAATATCCCTGCACGCCAAAACCCCGGGAAAACTTTTGGTGATATGCTCTACCCGTAGACCGCGTATCGGTCCGCCGGAATCGTCCATCCGTATCCTCCCTGATTGCTTATCCTGAAATTCGCGGCCCGCGGATAAATTCCTTAAAAAAACAAAAGGCGAAACATTTTACAGCTTCGAATAATCCACCGCGTTCCAGTTAAGGGTATTGGGCGCAGCCTTGAACCTGGCAAGGGCTTCGTCAACCCTGGCCTTTACATTGGCGGGGGCCGCGTTGGGAAGCTCCCCGTTATACTCAAAAACAAAACCGTTGTTGTTGAAATTCATGGGGATACATTCACCGCCTTTTATTCCGGCGTCAAACTTGTTTACAAAACCCACAATAACCGCCGCATAGTTATACGAAGAGGCGGCAATGCATTTTGTCTTTCCTTCCGGGGTGGTGAGCTGCGCCAGATCCTGGCCGAGCCACCAAAGATTGCGGCTGGAATACTGGGCGTCGGCAACGGCGCGCAGCGCTCCGATGGCCTGCTGGGAAGCGCCGGTCAGAATGTCGGCGTTGGAACGAATCTGGGAATGGGCGACTTCGCCGGCCTTTACAAAGTCGGAGAAGGAACCGGTGTGGGCCACGGTGATTTTCGCGTTGGGATTAACCGCCTGTATGCCAAGGACAAAGCCGCGGCCGTAACGGGCCGCATCGCCCCCGACAACGGGCCCCACATAGCCGATGGTATTGCTTTTGGTGGTAAGGCCGGCGATAACGCCGTTAAGGTAGCCGGTTTCCTCGCTTTCGGGCATATAGGTGAACACATTCCTGGGGCCTATTTCGGCGCTGGTTCCGAAGGCAAAGGTTACGTCGGGGAATTCCTCGGCCATTTCGAGGATCAGATTTTTGTACTGGGCGCCGTGGCCGATGATGATGTTGTAGCCCTGGGCCGCGTACTGGCGGGCCGCGGAACCGGCGTCCACGGGCAGCATTTTTTCGCTGTAGCTGTACTCAATGCGGCCGGGAAGTTCTTTTTGGGCTTCCAGGATGCCGTCGTGCATGGCCTGGCACCAGCCCTTGTCATCTATCGTATTTTCGATGATAAGGGCGATTTTTATCACATTGCTTCCGGAAGAACTCTGTCCGGAACTCCGTTGCTGCCCGCCGCCGGCAAATACCGGCGCAAGAACGGCAATTATCAATACAAGAACAAAACAGAACTTGATTGATGATTTTCTCATATTTTCCTCCTGATAATAAAAAACGGCGGCATCGCCGCTAATGTTTCCCCTTTTATTTTTTTTCATTTTACCACTGAACTTTTTTTTAGTCAAGTTTTTATCTTATTCGCAAGCGGGTTTAATACCCAAGAACCCGCAGTGCGGGGGAGGCTCTGCGGCGGTTTCAAACCAGCTTAATCTATTGGTTTGCAGGGTATTAAACCCGCATAAAATCCATACCTATCAGAACCAACCATACCCCGTCCGCTCTGCGGCGGGGTTGGTTGATTGCAAAAGAATTTTAGAGCAACAACAGGAAAAAGTATCACACCTCGTCAGGAAAATTTATAGAGATAAAATAACAAATTTCAACCCGCCGGGATCTTTCCCGGCAAGGACCCGCGCAAGAATAAAATACTATGCATTTTATTCTAATTGCTTATGCAATAAGGAGATAATTTGACCAATCGGTCAAATTATTTCTGCACGGGTCCTAACGCGGCGGCCGTTTACACGTCCCTGGGCCTTGTGTCCCTGACTCTTACGGCCTTTCCTTCGGAAACCGGCAAAGCCCCCGGTTCATGGAGCTCCACCTTCGGACTTATCGAGATTGAAGCCTGAAGAGCCGCCTTGATCCGCTCCTTAAGCATGTTGAGGGGCCGGGAATCGTCCATGAAGATGTCCGGGCCCACCTCGGTTTTTACCGTCAGGCGGTCCAGGACGCCTTCTTTTTCAACCACAATGAGGTAGTTGTTGCCCACTTCCTTCAGAGCCATGATTACTTCTTCTATCTGGCTGGGGAAGACGTTGACTCCGTTGATGATAAGCATATCGTCGCTGCGGCCGGTAATGCGGCGCATGCGGCGGTGGGTTCTGCCGCAGGCGCAGGGTTCGGTGTAAAAACCGGTAAGGTCCCGGGTGCGGTAGCGGAGTATGGGGGTTGCCCTGCGGCAGAGTATGGTAAGAACAAGCTCGCCGGTTTCCCCTTCCCCGACCGGTTCCAGGGTGTCGGGATTGATAATCTCGGCGATGTAGCCGTCTTCCCAAAGGTGAAGGCCCTTTTTGCACTGGCACTCAAAGGCAACGCCGGGGCCGTTCATTTCCGAAAGGCCGTAGGAGTTATACACGTCGATGCCGAGAAGGGATTCTATGCGCCGGCGGGTATCTTCCGAGTAGGGTTCCGCCCCGGCAAAGGCGCGTTTCAGGGCAAGGCTTTCCCGCTTAACGCCGGCTTCCCTCATTTTGGCTTCCACGTGGAGGAGGAAGCTGGGGGTGGCGTGCACCACGGTGGTTCCGAAATCCTGCATGAGCCGGAACTG
>JAISAK010000257.1 GCA_031266695.1 Treponema sp. | reverse complement strand
ATGGCCCTGGTTCTTACTTTTTCTGCGGGGCGGGGTTCTTTGTCCCAACGCCTTCGAAGGCCGCGATAACCGGGGGCGCTTTCTTTTGCATCGCGCAATAGGAGAGCCGGAGGCTGTCCTTCTTAAGCTGTTTTCCGATAAGCCTGGCGACGATTTCAGCCTTCTTGTAGTCTTCTTCCTTTGCCTTGCCGCTAGACACGGTGTCCAACAGATCCGAAATGATCCCGTCAATTTCGTCCGATGTCTTTGCTTTTTCCATTTTCTTCTCCTTGCTTGTAGAAATCTCTGATTTTACGTTTCAGCAAACGATTTTTTTCCTGTAATTTCAGGTATTCGCGCTTCATGAGGCGTGTTCTTTCACGCTGCTTTTTGGCTTCTCTCAACCTGGCGAATGTTCCGTCTTCCAAAAACGATTGAAAAAACGCCGAAAAATCACCGGGAGCTATATACCGCAAGCGCCCCATTATTCCGCCTCCGGCGCGGGTTCCGTTATTTCGCGCAGCCCGTATTCAATCCAGCAGGTTAACGCGCCCAGCGTCTCGTAGGGGTTGCCTTTCTCCCGGTGGAATTCGCGGACGATGTTATCCATGCGGGCTAATACTTTTTTGTACGCTTCAAGCTGTTCTTGTTCGCTCATCCGTTTCCTCCACGTTAAAATCCAGTTCCCGCAGATCCCCGATTGTCAAGTTTCGATCCGAAAGATAAATGACCGCTTCTCTCGCGCTGTCGAACCCAAGGGGCTTCCCGTCTTCGCCAAGGATGTACTCGTCGCCGGTTACGCTTATGCCGTTCACAGGGCGGCTTACCGTGATACGCATGGCCGCGTTAATCTCCTCCACTCCGGCGCTTCTTGTTTTTCAAAAACTTCCAGAGACGCCAGTTGTTGTAGATATGTAACGCCGGGGCCATAGCGCCTATAGCGAAAACTACCGATACCAAAATTCCCATGATGAAAGCCCTCCCCAAATCACTTCTTTTTCCTTGCCTTGACGCTTTCTTTTTGCCGGCTAAAGGCGTCGGCAAGCCTACCGACCGGCTGCCTGTACTTTCCAACCGCGCTAGAGATACCCATGTAGACCATGCGTTTGATCCATTTATCGCGGTCAAGGCAGCGATCCTCCAGGTATGCTTCGAATAGCTTTTCCTGCTCGGCTGAAAGTTCCACCTCGACCTTTATTACGCCCATCATGCCGCCCTGCCGTTTAACAGCCTGGCTTCTACGGCTTCGTAGACTTCCTCGATCCGCTCCCAGACAATCAAGCGGCTTGCGGTCTGGACTGCCACCAGGATGTTCTTGCGGCGGTCGTAACCCCGACGCTGGTTTTTAAACCAGGCGCGAATCCCCTCGGGGGAGTTCATGTAATTCAGGGTCAATTTGACCCGCTCGTCTAAAGTCCTCATTCCGACACCTCCTTCAAAAACCTCCGGTATATGTTATAATCAGCTTGTCAAAACCAATCCCGCATAGCGGGGTTATCACACATACCGGAGGGTAAATTCATGTCTAAAGACAAGCCGTACCGAATATTATTGAAAACAGAAGATGAAAACGGTGTTGATTGCTGGATTATGGATGAGACGGAGTATGCCGATATACAGCTTGCATTTTCCGATTCAATAACCAAATTCCCGAACGACAAGACCATAATCATCAAAATTGTTTTCCCTGAAGATTAAGATTCACCGGCCGGCGCTTGCGTGCGCGATGCGGGCGAGCGCTTCTTTCCGCTTTTTCAAAAAACCGGTAATACTGTCTGCCAAAATCTTTTTCAGCCAGTTGTCTCGATCAAGGCACTTGTCTTTTATATATGCCCCGAATTCTTCTGCCGTTTCCTCCGACAGCTCAATCTTAACCGTCAATTTCCTGGTTTCCATTTTCCGAACCTCCTAAAAAAATAGCTGGTCTTTTCGGGCTCTATGCTCCGGGGTGTCGGCTCCGAAGCGGCCCTAAAAGCCAGCTATTCATTTGCCCTACCGACATAAGGCTTGGTTCCCATATAGCCGCCCGTTATTCGGGAGAACGCCGGGCGGCAGATAGGCTTTTTATAACCTATCTTGTCTAAGTATATCGACATATTTTATACTTGTCAATATATTTCGACATATTTTTTTGAAATATTACGTTTTTTTTAGATTTTGCCGATAATAAGAGGATGAAAGGCATGACCATAGATGAAATCGCCACGGCGCTGCATATAACCCCCTCTACTGCCCATAAAAGGCTGGAAAGGGCAGGAATTAAGCCAGTTTCATATAAAGCTCTGTATGACCCCTCCGTAGTCGAAGCCATAAAGGTCGTTGACAAGGGGGGCCGCCCTCCGAAGGCCAAGCCAGAACCCGCGAAAAGCCCTAAAAAATAACCCTTGATTTTCTGAATATTTTCCATGATCATAAGGACAGGGGGTTTATATGTCTGATTTAACCCAGGAAGAAAAATGGAAAATCCATGACGCAAGCCAGCATTACATCGACGAATGCAACCAGCGCCAGTGGGATCAGGACGCGAAGTCCGATAAATGGATATTGACGCTTGCTTCAAGTTCCTTCGGTCTGTCATTTGCCTTTATAGACAAGATCGTTCCCTTGTCTTCCTCCTCCTATCGCGTATTGCTTTTGGCCGCCTGGGCCTGTTTCGCGGCGGTTCTTGCTATTGAGCTTTGCGGATTCATGATCAGTTCTTTTATTCATTCCTCTATGGCGAATGAGGAACGGAAAAATATTGCGGTTAAGTACGAAGGCAAAATTCCCGAATATAAAGACAGAACTATCTTTTTTAACAGCGTATCTATCTGCGGGTACGTTTCTATGCTGTCTTTTATCGGGGGTATCGTATGTCTGCTCTTGTTCATCGCAAAGAATTTTGTAGTTTAAGCCCGCCGGACGGGGATACCAAAAAGAATTCCGGCGGAGGGAAGCCGATCCCCGCACCAACGCCGATTCCTCCTGCTCCCCCGCCGTCCCCTCCAAAGAAATAGAAGCTGTCAGCAAAGGTCGACCCCCGAAGGCGAAGCCGGAAGACCCGGCGGGGAAGACCAGAAAAGGCAAGAAGAAATAGATCATCAGTCCAGGCTCCTCCATGCCGTTACAAGTTTTTGAAGTTCTTCCCAATGTGAAGATCGGAAATTATTGATTTCCTCAAGGGCGGCCCCGGCTTGTCTCATCTTTTCAACCTCATACTCCAGATTTGCCTTAAAAGCCTCTAATTCCGCTTCCCGCTTTTTATGAAGCAGGTATACTAATGTTGCTTTTTGGATATATTCTTTCCCGTCCAAGCCTCTCGCGTAGAGCTGCAAGGAGGACCACCATTCAAAATCAAGCCATATATGCATACCCGTCTCTAATCTTTCCCGCGCCTCGGTAATCGTCATAAACCACGCCCCTCATTTTGCCGATAAAAAAGTATGTCTGACCCTATATCACTCATAAACGGCGCCATAACGGTAATTACCTCCATAAGAAACCAGTTTAAAAAAATCGACCAAACCCGTTTTGAGTCGATTATTGCGGAAATGACAAGGCAGCTTACGGAAGCACAGGTCGAAATATCCGCATTGATTCAAAAAAACCTTGACCTTGAAAAAGAAAACCGTAAACTTCTCGATGACAAAGAGCATCCTCTTGTCTTCGATACAAAAGACGGAGTGTATTACGGCGCGGACGATAAGGATCATTCGATGCCGTATTGTCCGCACTGCTACGATGCCGATCATCTCAAAATCCATCTGATGTCCCATGAGGTTTGCAGGCACTGCAGAACCAGTTATAAAAAAATGTCAGACGAAACAAAGCGCTGGCTTTCCAGCTAACATTTAAGAAGTAGTTCATTCCGCCGCCTCATTGCATTTCTCGGGTTGCCCGGTTTTCTTGCAATGAATGGATTTTATAAACTCCACATAGCCCCGGTATTCTTCTACCTCCTCCGCGGTGAATTTGTGTTTTTCCGCGATACCGGCGTAATCGGTCAGCCATTCTTCGATACTCCGGGACTGGCAGCCAATGTCTATGCGGTCTTCCCCCCAGTACGACACCGGGAACCGGGAACCGGTGATGTAAATGATGATAGGTTTGGCCCTGTTGCCGAAGGTGGCCCCGTCGCCGCAGGAGGCCTCGTAGCCGTTGGAGGCCCTGTTGCCGATGGCGGCCCTGTTGCCGATGTAGGCCCCGTTGCCGATGGTGGCCCCGTTGCCGATGGAGGCCCCGTCGCCGATGGA
>JAISAK010000223.1 GCA_031266695.1 Treponema sp. | reverse complement strand
TGGACAAGCGCCGTCCGCAGTTCCTCCGGACCCCGTTTGGTTATCTTCCCGTGACGGACCGTCTCATTTGAATCCTGTACCCACGGTACCAGCCCGGCAAACGCCGCAAACTTTTTCGTTACCGACTTAAGGGCAAAGCCGCGCTAGGAGGCCGAAAGTTAAGCGTCATCGCGCGAATAGAATCCGAACCGATTATTCCGTCGCTAGCGCGGGTCTTATCGCGCTTCCTGGCGGGGCGAGTAACCTGACAAGTGTGGTAGCTCTTGCCAATTGGTTACACAGGGCGCGGTTTGGCGGCAGCTTTTCGGCAGGGATTCCCCTGACCAGTTTTTATTTGGTTTATGAGTAGAAGAAAGGGCGGAAGGATATGAGTAAGAAAATTGTACTGGGCACTTTTTACTGTTTTTTTGGTTTTGGCGACAACCAGAGAAAAGAGATAGGTCATTTTGTTCACTGTTCGCTGATCTCTGCAATATGCTGTATAAATTGAGCCGGTGTTACAACAACGATGGTAGATGAGGTAAAATCTTTGACGTTTCTGGTTACGATAAAATCAACAGATAAACTCTCTCCAACGATGAACTGGAGGGAATCTTCAAAATCGTTCCATTTCAATTCAAGTGCCTGGCGGATATTTGCGCTGGTTACAGTGGCAGGATTAAAAACCTGCAATAAACGTTTGATGGAATCACGGGCGGTTTGTTTGCCGTGTTCCTTTTCGGCAAGGTAAAAGATGTCGGTAATTGATGATGCGGAGACAAAACAGTTGATAAGTTTTTTCTGAAAGGCCAAAAATAAGCGCGGCTTCAGTATACCAGGGCTGCCGTTCCAACAAAATGTCCAGTACAACATTGGTGTCAAGCAAGGCGGTCATGTTTTTTGAGCCTTTCTACGCGAATTTCATCGGCACTCATGTCTGTATGCAAAAGGCCTGTCAAGGAACGCAGAGTCTCACTCCGCAGCAGTTCATCAGGCCGTGTAAGACGGATTTTTCCTTCCGCGCTTACGGGAACAGAAGCCACGGTTTCGGAAACCGGGTGAAAGGTGGAGGGTATGAGTAAGAAGTTTGTACTGTTTTTCATATTGATGTTGACGGCGGTTTCCGTCTTTCAGGTGAATTCAAAAAACCGTTTCATGGCAGCTTCAAGAGACCGCATGTCACTGTCTGAAAGTTCACCAATTCTGTTTTTCAAGCGGCTTTTATCGGCGCTCATAATCTGGTCGGTCATGGCTTTGTTTTTATTGCTGTTACCCGTAACAAGCGCCTCTCCGGGGTATAGGCGGGAAACATTGGGCCAAAATAGGCGCCGCACCATTCATGGGCTTCCTGCTCACGTTCAATATCGGCAGCCATTTCCTTATATGCCCCGGTTTCATCAAGACCTTTTCCCTGTTTTTTTTGCCGCAAATAACCGACAAAATCCACTACCTCATTTAAATATTCAGGGAGAAGGGCATCAATTTCCTTTAACAGAACCGCGGGTTCGATCATCGATTGTCTCCTGTTTAAAGTATAGGTCTTTTCTGGTTCTTTGTCGAGTATAGATATGAAAGGTTGAGGGGAGTCGCGGCTTCGCCGCAAGGGTGAAAGGGAGTGTTGGAGGTGTTATTTTTTTGGCCTGGCAGGAAGCCACAGGACGGAGAGGGATTCTTGTTGCTCAATAATTTCAAGTTCGGAGTGATCGGAGGTAACAAAGTGGCCGGAAAGATCTTTTGCGGTAGCAACGCCGATAGCATCGGCAAGAGAGAGTTTGTAACCGGATTTCAATCTGGCGGCTTCATGGAAAACGCCGTGTGTAATGGTATCTATAATTCTTATGGAATAATTTTGAATCATATCAAGCACTATCCGAGCTGTTTCAATGTCTTTATCACGCAATTCGCCGTAATAGGCTTCAAGCAGATTAACAATACTCATGAAGATTGTACCTTCACCGGAAACAGAGCGGTCAAGAAGATTCTCGACTATGGCGGCCCCTTCTTCATCGTTAAGGAAAGCAATCAGGGCACAGGCATCGAGTATAAAAGTCACTGCCTTGCCGCTTTTTCATCGGTTTCATCTTCCATGGCCTTGTCTTCCCGTTGCATTTCCATGAACCGATCAAGACTGATACCCCGGCCTTTCAAAATGCCTCTGAATGACTTTGCCTTGTCCCGAAGGGTGGGCGCCTCAAAGGTCAATGTCAAGGCGGCTTTCGCTCTTCCGGTGGGAATCTCCGGGGGAACCTCAATCGTCAGCCGGTGGTCCGCCGGTATTTCTACGGTTTGTTCAATGGTCATATCGTACCTCGTGTTTTCAAGTATACCGCATAGGGGGAATTTCGCCAATGTTTAAAAGGATTGTTGTTACGGCTTATATGCTGAGTCTCGCGCTTTCCGCCTTTGGGCTGGACTTTTCCCTCCGGCCCGGCGGCTTTGTCTTTTTCCCCGCGGGAAAGGGCAATGAGGCGGCGGATGGCAATGAACGCTTCGACATTGGCGGCGGACTTGGCTTTGACATTGATTTCGCGAGCCTCTGGCCTAATCCGTTGGGCTTGGGTTACACCGTGGGTATTGAGGGAGGATTGCTCTACAATCCCTATAAGCAGCCCGCGTCGGGAAACGCTCAAATTTATTCTTTTGGCGGTACGCTGGGCTTTTATTACTTCCCCCTCTCCCGTTTGTTTACTGGCGTTGAAGGCGGTATCGGCGTATATCAGGGGATCATTGAGGAAGGCAGGGGGAAGCCCGGCCTTTGGTGGCGGGCCGGCGGGGAACTGGGTTTCCGTTTTATCCCCATGTTTACCCTGGCGGCCGGCGGCGGCTGGCGGCAGTACTGGAGCGGCAGCGGCGTGTTTAACTCCGGTTTCTATACTGGTCTTACCCTGCGCATCACCTTTGAGACCGGAAGGAACTCAACCGCCGGAGGGACCGGCGCGGCCCTTGTTCAGGATGACGGGATATACCTGGCCTTTCTTTCGCTCTACCAGAAGAGCTCCGCGGGAACCATCGTCATACGGAACAATGAGAACGCGGAGATTCGGGATGTACGGGTCAGTTTCCGGGCCGCGGGTTATACGGCCAGTGAATTCCCCTGCGGCTCCCTGCCCCTCATCGCGAAAGGCCGGAGCGCGGAATTCCCCCTGTACGCCGACTTTTCCCCGGAAGTGCTGCGCTTTACCGACACTGGGCGGATCCTCGGCGAAGTCGTCATCCGTTACCGTTTTTTGGGAACGGAAAAACAGTCGGTACAAACCGCAGCGGTACAGGTACACAACCGGAACATCTTCCCCTCTGTTGACCCAACAGGTCTGGCGGCTTTTGTGTCCCCCTCTTCCCCTGAAATCCTCGAATACGCAAAACATATTACCGGACTTGCCCGGTCCAACCGGCGGACAGGTTTAAACCAGAACATGCAGACGGCGGTGTGGCTTTTTGAGGGGCTGCGGACCGTGGGCATCCGGCTTGCCGATACCCATAGCGTTGAGGGAAAAGCGCAGTATCCCGCGGAAACCCTGGGATTCAGGACGGGGAACCGGAGGGACACCGGCCTGCTCTACGCGGCGGCGCTGGAAGCGGCGGGTATCCCTTCGGCGCTTATTCCTTTGGATAATGATTTTATTGTCGTCTACAGCCTTGAGGTCAGTCAGGCGGCGGCGGAGCTGTTGTTCAATGGTCTTAACCGGGTACTGGTAATAGACGGCGGGATATGGATACCCCTTTCGGTGAACGCCTTTAACGATGGGTTTACGGCGGCATGGGACGGCGATGTGGAAACATTGAATACCGTTTTCGCGGAGGGCGGAGAAGCGGATTTTATCATGCTTGAAACCGCCTGGGGAACATACCCGCCCGCGCCGCTGCCGGCTCAGGGGGCTGCGGCTGTCCGGGTCAATGAGGTAAACCTGGCGCAGACGGCGGACAGAATAATTCAGCAGTACATCGTCCGGGAAATTCAGCCTCAGGTACAAAACGTTCAACGGCAGATAGCGGCCAATCCAACGGCGGCCTTGTATAACCGCCTGGGAATATTGCTCATCCGTTCAGGACGAACCGCGGATGCCAAAGCCGCCTACGAACGGGCCGCGGGGATGGGGCTGGTTCCGGCCATAATAAACCGGGGGAACCTCGTCCTTATCGAGAGGGACTACGCCGCGGCAGAGCGATGGTTCAGGCAGGTACTGACCAGGGAACCGGAGAACGCGTCGGCAAAACGGGGCTTGGAGAAAGTTGGAGAGCGGGGAGAATGAGAAATTATAAGGCAGAGAGAATATCAGAGAGATCACGGGGGAACATCCAGATTTCCGATGTTGGTTAACGCGATGAGGCAGCTTGTATCGGAAATAATTATTTTATCGAAAAAGTTTGGAGGCATTGTCAATGTCAGATTTTAATTCATCGGCAGTCTGGGAAAAAAGAGAAACCCCATACTTGCCCAGCATTTCAACAAAAGCCCTTTTTGAAAGAGTACATCGACAGGATTTTGTCGTCAAACCCCCGGAATTCCCTTTGGTACTTGGGAACAATGTGAGGCTCAAAGGTTCCCTCCCGGTCCCGGGGAACTTCGATGGTCATCGGCCCGTCGTCTGTTCTCAGATCTTTGGTGGTTTTCCCGTTGCGCCGGTTGGCGTTCTGCTTTTCGCCCTGGTCATGTTTTTC
>JAISAK010000149.1 GCA_031266695.1 Treponema sp. | reverse complement strand
AGTTTACCGGCAGGAAGAATCTTAAGCGGCAGAGGCTTACCGTTATCGGCGCGGGCGGCGCCGCGCGGGCCGTCGTTTCCGAGGTGTTCCGTCTGGGCGGCAAAGCCCTTGTCCTCAACCGAACCAGCCTCAAAGCCAAGCTGCTTGCTTCCCGGTATAAATTTGCCTGGGGCGGCCTTGACAACCGGGGGCTTGAGATGATGGAGAAATATTCGGATATTATTATCCAGACCACTTCGGCGGGAATGGAAGGCGGCGAGGGGCAGGACCCGCTGGACGCCTATTCTTTCTCCGGCCGGGAAGCGGTCATGGACCTGGTATATAAACCGGAAATGACCCCTTTTCTCAAGCGGGCCGCCGGCGCGGGCTGCCGGGTCCTCAACGGTTACGATATGCTGCTGCGCCAGGCGCGTTACCAGTATGTTCAATTTATGGGAAAAGATTTTCCCGCCCGGCTTGTGTCACGGGTTCAATTCGGCCAGGGGTAGTTATGGAAACACGAAAAACGGAGGATCAAAAAATCGAACGGGAGCGGATGAAGGAAGAAGCGGGCAGGGCCGCGGCGGACGCGCTGGTAAAAAGCGGCATGAAGCTGGGGCTCGGTACGGGTTCCACGGCCATCCATGTAATCCGCCGGGTGGGGGAACTTTTGGCGGCGGGAAAGCTTTCCGGCCTGCGCGCCTTTCCCACAAGCTTTCAATCCGAAATGGAGTGTGAAAGGCTTGGCATACCCGTCTACGGCCTCAATTCGCGGGAACTTGGGGGAAGCCTCGATCTCTGCATTGACGGCGCCGACGAAATCGATCCCGAAAACCGCCTTATCAAGGGCGGCGGAGGAGCGCTGCTTGTTGAAAAACTCGCGGCCTACGCTTCCGCTTCCTACGCGATTGTCGCCGACGAGGCAAAACTCGTGCCGCATTTGGGAACGGGCTTTCCCCTTCCCCTGGAGGTTCTTCCCGAAGCCCGCCTTTCGGTAAGCAGGGCCCTCGAAAAACTCGGCGCCCTTGTCGTTCTGCGGGAAGCCCTGCGCAAGGCCGGGCCCGTTGTTACCGAACACGGAAACCTGCTGCTGGATATTCGTTTCAGGGAACCGGTGGACCCGGTTTTTATGGAAACGGAACTGAATAAAATCGCCGGCGTGGTGGAAAACGGTTTTTTCACGCGCCTGCGGCCTGTCGTTTATATAGCCCGCGAGGAGGGTTCTGTCGAGGTCAGGAAATAGCCGCCCGGCGTATTGCGGGCCGGACATCTTTGGAGGAGTTATGTCAAAGAAATCAGAGGAAATTATTGAGCGGGTGCGGGTGCTGCGCGAAATTGAGGAAATCTCGGCCGAAAGTCTGGCGAGGGAGCTGGGTTTTGATCCGGCCGAATACAGCCGGTGGGAAAGCGGCGAGCAGGATTTTCCTATCGGCGTGCTTGTGGAAATCGCGGCGCGGTTCAAAATTGATCTTTCCGAGCTTGTGGACGGGGATACGCCCAAGTTAAAGTCCTTCTGTCTTACCAAAGCGGGCGAGGCGCCGGAAGTCAGCCGCAGGCCCATGTACGCCTACTGGAATTTGGCGTACAAGTTCCACCGGAAAAAGGCCGAGCCCTTTATTGTCGAGGCAAATCCCGAAACCGAAAACAAGCCGATAAGCCTCAACACCCACGCGGGGCAGGAATTTAATTTTGTCCTTGAGGGGCGGCTTCTTATTTCAATAGGGGGACACGAAATGGAGCTGGGTCCCGGCGACTGCGTGTACTACGATTCGGGCGAACCCCACGGCATGAAAGCCCTGGGCGGAAAGCCCGCAAAATTTTTGGCAATGGTGCTGTAAGGAGAACACTGTGAATCTGCTGGATAACTATCTTGAGAAAAGCGACTTTGATTCCTATGAGGATTTTTACGCTCACTTTACGGTAAAGATCCCGGATAATTTTAACTTTGCCTACGACGTGCTCGATGTCCTTGCCGAAAAAAACGGCTCCGCGCCGGCTCTGGTATGGTGCGATGAAAACGGGGCCGAAGCGTCCTTCAGCTACGCCGAGCTTAAAACCCTTTCCGACAAAGGGGCCGCCGCTTTCCGCGCCGCCGGAATAGGCAAGGGCGACCCGGTGATGCTGATCCTCAAGCGCCGCTGGCAGTACTGGCCCGTGCTGCTTGCCCTGCACAAGTTAGGCGCTATCGGAATTCCCGCTACCCATCTTCTTACCACCAAGGATATTGTGTACCGCTGCGACGCGGCGGACATTGCGGGCCTTGTCTGCGTTGACGATATTGAGCTTATGTACCGGGTTGACGAGGCCGAGGCAAAGCTTGAACGCGATTCCCACGCCGCGGGGGAATCGCGGCTGCGCTTCAAGGCCTTTGTCCGCTCCGTCCATACCCCCGCGGACGCGGACCCGGCGGGACAGGCCCGCGAGCTTTTTGCCCGCCGCGCCGGAAGCCCTTTCGCCGCGCCGGCCGGGGCTTCGGGCCCGGAATCCTCCGCGGGAGGCCTGACGCCCTGGGCCGATTTCAGCGCCCTCATGGAAAAGGCCCCGGCCGGTTTTGTCCGGCCTGAAAAGGTAAATGAAAACAGCGACATAATGCTTCTCTATTTTACCTCCGGTACAACCGGCATGCCCAAAATGGTCCGCCATGATTTTGCCTATCCCCTGGGACACATCCTTACCGCCAAATACTGGCAGCGGGTTATCCCCGGCGGACTCCATCTTACCGTCGCCGATACCGGCTGGGCAAAGGCCGCCTGGGGCAAGATCTACGGCCAGTGGCTCTGCGGTTCCGCGGTCTTTGTCTACGATTACGATCGTTTTGTACCGTCCGCCATGCTGGAAGTGATCTCCCGGCATAAGGTCACTACCTTCTGCGCGCCTCCCACCGTTTACCGCTTTTTCATCAAGGAGGATCTTTCCGGGTACGACTTTTCGGCGCTTCAAAACTGCGCCGTGGCCGGCGAACCCCTCAATCCTGAAATTTACGAGCAGTTCCTTGCCGCCACGGGGATCAAGCTTCGGGAATGTTACGGCCAGACGGAGCTTACCGTTACCATCTGCACCTACCCCTGGATTGAACCTAAACCCGGCTCTATGGGAAAACCTTCACCCGGCTACGACATTGATCTTGTCCGGGAAGACGGCTCTTCCTGCGGCATGGGCGAGGAAGGGCAGCTTATCGTCCGCCTGGACAAACGGAAGCCCACCGGCATGTTCGGCGGCTATTACCGGGACGCGGCGCTTACCTCAAGCGTCTGGCACGACGATATCTACTACACCGGCGATATGGCGTGGCGGGACGAAGACGGCTACTACTGGTTTGTGGGGCGCGCCGACGACGTGATAAAAAGCTCCGGCTACCGCATCGGCCCCTTCGAGGTGGAAAGCGCCCTCATGGAGCATCCCGCGGTGCTGGAGTGCGCCATCACCGGCGTTCCCGATCCCGACCGGGGCACGGTAGTCAAGGCGACAATTGTGCTTGCCCGGGGCTACGTCGCCTCGGAGGAGCTAAAACTGGAACTGCAGAACCATGTCAAGAAAATCACCGCCCCCTACAAGTACCCCCGGATAGTTGATTTTGTTACGGAACTTCCCAAAACCATAAGCGGCAAAATTCGCCGGGTGCAGATTCGGGAAGAAGACAAATGAGGCGTGTAAAGGATTATATTTCCGGAATTACGGGAAACGATTATATAGACGCCGAGCTGTACGGCCGGTATAACGTCAAGCGGGGTCTCCGCAACGCCGACGGTACCGGCGTACTTGTGGGGCTGACCCGGATAGGAGATGTCCACGGCTATATCATTGATGAAGGCGAGAAGGTTTCGATAGACGGCAAGCTTTTTTACCGGGGCATCGACGTGGAGCAGATTGTCGGCGCCGCGGCCCGGGAAAACCGTCTTTGCTTTGAGGAAACCATTTATCTTCTTGTCTTTGGCCAGCTTCCCGACAAGGTTCAGCTGGAAGAGTTTTCCGCGCTCCTTGGAAACAGCCGGGCCCTGCCCAAAAACTTCGCCGAGGATTCCATCATGAAGCTTCCCTCCAGGGACATCATGAACAAGCTGGCGCGTTCGGTTCTTACCCTTTATTCTTACGACGAAGACCCCGAGAACCAGTCGCCCGAGAACGTATTGCGCCAGTGCCTGGAACTTATCGCCCGGTTTCCGACGATTGTGGCGTATTCCTACATGGCGAAAAAACATTACTTTGATCACGAAAGCCTTATCATTCACCTGCCGGAGCCGGGCTGTTCCTGTGCCGAGGCCATGCTCTCCCTTATCAGGCCGGATCAGAAATTCAGCCGGCTTGAGGCGGAAATTCTCGATCTTGCCCTGGTGCTCCACGCCGAACACGGCGGCGGAAACAATTCCACCTTCGCGGTACACCTTGTGTCTTCGGCGGATACCGATACCTTTTCAGCCCTTGCCGCGGGCATAGAATCCCTCAAGGGTTTCAAGCACGGCGGCGCGAATATCAAGGTAATGGGCATGATGGAGGACATCAAAAAAAACGTAAAGCATTGGGAAAGCGAAGAAGAAGTGGCCGCGTATCTGGAGGCCGTTCTCCGGGGCGAAGCCTGCGACGGATCCGGGCTGATCTACGGCCAGGGGCACGCGGTATACACAAAAAGCGATCCCCGGGCTGTCCTTCTGCGGAACAAGGCCGCAATTCTGGCCGGGGAAAAAAACCTTACCGAAGAGTACGGGCTTTACCGTTTGGTGGAACAGCTTGCCCCGGAAGTTTTCAGAAAACTTAAAGGATCAGGCAAGGATATCTGTTCCAACGTGGATTTTTATTCGGGCTTTGTGTACAAGATGCTGGGCATCCCGGCGGAACTTTTTACCCCGATATTCGCGGTAAGCCGCGTGGCCGGCTGGTGCGCCCACCGCATGGAAGAAATCGTCGCGGGCGGAAGGATCATCCGCCCGGCCTATAAATGCGTGCAGCCCCGCCTGGATTATCTCAGCCTGGACAAGCGGTAATTCCGTAAACCCAACCGCGTCTCATCATTCCTCCTTTTCCTCAACCTTGAAGGCTTCGGCCGCTTTGATCACATCTTCGGCAATGCGGCCGGAGATGGGCGCGTAATGGTCAAAGGCTACGTTGAAGGAACCGGTGCCGCTGGTGATGGAACGAAGATCGATGGAGTAGCGCAGAAGTTCCGCCTGGGGAACCTCGGCGTGGATTTCCGAGATACCGCCGACGGAGTCCTGCCCCAGAATCTTGCCCCGCTTGCCCGAAAGATCACTCATCACGTCGCCCAGATATTTCTCTTCCACAAAGACCGTCAGATTCATGATGGGTTCAAGAAGGGAAGGGTTTGCCTGCCGCATGGCTTCGCGGAAAGCGTTACGCGAAGCGAGCTTGAAGGACAACTCCGAGGAATCCACCGGATGGTACTTGCCGTCCACGATGGCCACTTCCACATCGACAACGGGGTAACCCGCCACAGTGCCCCGGGCCATACCTTCGGCGATGCCCTTTTCAACACCCGGTATGTAATTCTTTGGCACCGCCCCGCCGAAGATTTTGTTTTCAAACTTGTAGCCCTCGCCCCGGCCCAGGGGCGCTATGTCCAGCACAACCTTGCCGTACTGCCCGTGACCGCCGGTCTGCTTTTTGTGGGTATACTCGGCGGAGGATTTTTTGGCGATCGTTTCCCGGTAGGCTACGCGGGGCACGTGGGTTTCCACGTCGATTTTCTGGTTTGTTTTTATCTTGTCCAGGATAATGTTGATCTGGAGCTCGCCCATGCCGGAAATAACCGTTTCCTTTGTTTCGGTATTGAACAGGTACCGGAAGGTTCTGTCCTCTTCCGCCGCCCTGACAAGGAATTCGCCGAGTTTGTCGTCGTCCTTTTTTGTCACGGCGTTAACCGCCACCGAATGAACCGGCTCCGGAAGGCGGAGGGGAAGGAACTTGAGGGCGCTGCCGCCGGAGCTTATGGTGTCGTTGGTTCTGAGGGTAGCGGATTTGGTGACGATTCCCACATCTCCGGCAAAGAGTTCCTTCACTTCCTCGAGTTTTTTACCCTGGCAGACGTAGAGTTTACCGATACGTTCCTTTTTATTTTCCGAAACATTCAGCGCCTCCGAATCGGATGAAAGCTTTCCTTCGATTACCTTGATCCACGTGAGTTTTCCGGAAAACTGATCGTAGATGGTTTTGATAACCAGGGCGGCCAGGGGTTTGCCGGGGTTCAGGGGAACCTCCTGTTCTTTTCCCTCCGCGTCCAGAACGATATCCTTTGCGGTTCGGGGATCGGGCCCTATTTCGGAGATAAAATCAAGGAAAGGGATAAGGCCGGAATTCTTCAGGGCCGCTCCGGCGAAGGCGGGAACGATTTTATGCTCCGCAAGCGCCTCGATAAGGCCCTTGTGCATTTCCTCGGGGGAAAGGGAGCCCTTCTCGATATACTGCTCCATGAGGCCGTCGTCCCCCTCGGCCGCCGCCTCAATGAGCTTCTCCCTGGCCGCGGCGGTCATTTCCCTGTATTCGTCGGGAATGGGGCTCTCCTTTTCCGCCGCCTCACCGGGGACAAGGTAGGCCTTTTCGTTAAGGACGTCGATTACGCCTTTAAAACCCTGGCCTGTTCCCATGGGCAGGGAGAAGGGCACCGGTTCAACCTTGAGCTTTTCTTTTATATCGTTAAGGGTTTTTTCAAAATCAGCCCGTTCATCGTCAAGTCTCGTAACAAAAACACCCTTTGGTTTCCGCCGGGCCTCCAGATTTCGCCACAGCTTTACGGTCTCAATCTGGACCCCCGAACGGCCGTCCACGGCAAGAAGGGCGAATTCACTTGCCCGGAAGCTTAAAATAACGTCGCCGGTAAAATCCGGAGAACCCGGGGTATCGAAAAAATTGATTTTTTTCCCGTTTCGTTCGATATGGGCAAGGGCGGCGTGAATGGAAATTTTCCGTTCAATCTCCTCCGCGGTAGAATCGCTGGCGGTTTTCCCCGATTCTACGGTTTCCGCCCGGGGAAGGACCCCCCCGGCGAAGAGCAAACGTTCAAAAAGGGTGGTTTTGCCGGTCTGGCCGTGACCGGCAATGGCGACATTTTTGATAAAATCAGTATTGTAGCTCATTTGCGCTCCTCTTTAAGGAGCACTCGGGCTCCTTTATTCGCAGTAGGGTCTAATACCCCGCTTCAGGGCGGGGGAGGGTCATTCAAATTTTCCGGTTCTATTGTATAATGTCGCGGTATGAGCGGATTGTCAAGGAAAATGTATAACACTTAGGCATCCGCAGGGCAACGTCATTTAGCTCCATATTCCGGGAAACTACCAAGTTTTGGAAGAAATTTTAACCGCGAAGAAGACCGCTAATGCGGTCAATTAAATGAGAAGAAGTCGAATAAGTTTTTGTTCTCAAGCCCTTTTTTTCTACGCC
>JAISAK010000118.1 GCA_031266695.1 Treponema sp. | reverse complement strand
TTGACCGGCCAGGAAAGGCCGAAACAAAGCATCATGATTGTTTCAAATAAGGCAGACATATCGGATCCTCCAAAAATTAAATGCATTACCTCGGGAGAACAACATACCTCGTCCTTCAGGGCGAGGTTGTTGATTTGGGTACGCACTCGGGATACGTGTCCAGGACGAAGATATTTTTCCTCAGCCGAATTCCTCCGGCCGGCGGCGTACTGTCTCCGTCCCCGTCCGCCGCGCCGCCGGCCCCTTTGCCGCCGTCTTCCGGCGTTTCGCAAAAGCTAAGACGCGCGCCGGGGTCGATCCCCGCAAGGGCGTCGGCGGCTGCGTTAAGCGCAATACGGCTCTGTTCTTCGGGGGTGAAGGCGCGGCAGGCGGGGCAGGAACACCACAATTTTTCGCGCCCGTGATCGGGCCAGAGATGGAATACATGAGCCGGGGGCGGCCCGCTCCCGCCTCCGGCTTCACCGGACATAAGAGGCCCGGCGCGGCCGAAAAGACGGGCTCCGTTCTTTCGCAGAATTTCCATTGTTTCCGGATTGGTGGGACAGAAATTGTAACGCGAAGTCCGCCCGCCGCCCTCCATGCGAAAAAGTTCCCGGTGAAAGAAAAAAAGACCGCGGGGCAGAAGCAGGGAAAGATCCCAGCCTCCCGCTTCAATCATCATGGCGTATTTTTTTACCGGCCGGAGAAGCGTACCGTCCCAGAGAAGTTTTCCCCGGAATGAAAGTACCAGAGCGTCGCATCTGTTTCTGGCCGCCCAGCGGACAAGAGATTCGGGGTCTCTCGGTTTTGTTTTTTCATTGATAATAAGCCGGCGGAGTCCCGAGGGCGAGGAAGCCGAGGGGCAGTAGGCGCGATCCTCCGCCAGCGGATAACTTCCGGCCGCCGCCCCCGGGGACGGCGGCGGAAATAATTCGCAGCCCGGCTTTGGCCAGTTGATGCCAAGCGCCGAGAGAAAGTCAAAGACCCCGCCGCAGAGACCCCGGTCGGAATCTCCGTATATTTCCAGCCGGCCCTTTCCAAGGCGCCAGGTATACCCGTTTCTGTCAAGGCTTGCCCCGCCGGAGTTAAGGAGGATAACAGGTTCGGAGTCCGGCGGCGAAAAGGTTTCCGCGTCCTCAATAACCGGACTTGCCTTGCCAAGCCCCGCCCGGCTGCGGAGCAGGCTTATGCAGTCGGCAAGCTCCGCCGCCGCCTGACCGGCCGCGGGAACCGAAGCCGGGCTCAAAACAATCCATTTTTTGGAAACATCAAAACTTGCCATAAAACCATTATACAGATTTTTTCACCCCTGGGTACATCATCGGGCAGGGCCGGATATTGCCCGTGAAGGTATTGAGAAATTCCGTGTTCTCTGATAGGACATGGTATGGGAAAGAAACAAGACAAAGGCGTCGATGATTTTTGGCGGGCCTATGAAGAGAAAACCGGCGAAAAGGTTCTGGCCAAAAGCCTGGGGCAGTATTTATCCGGGTGGGGCGAATTCGACCCGCCCCTTTGGGGTCTTGTTATCGCCACGGAAGGCGGGTTCCGCTTTCATCATTTTCCCCAGTCGGGCTGGCTGGATTTTCTGATGCATTTTGGTCCGGGAAGGGAAGCGCCGAAGGAAAAAACTCTTTTTATTCCCAGGAGCCGAATCCTTTCCGTGGAGCTTCGCGGGGAAACAAGGTGGTGGAAAAAAATCCTCAGCCCCGGCCTGCCCCGGCTGGTTATTAATTACCGGAACGAAGCGGAGGAAAAGCAGGAGCTTCTTGTGCAGATTGAACACAGAACGGAAGGAATTGTCGAGGCCTTGACGCGATAGGCCGGCCTTTCCCGCCCTAGACCTTCAGCAGATCGATATACCTTTGCAGGCACTGTTTAATGTAATGGTGAATTACCAGCTTGCTGTCGGAAGTCAGCTTTGAGGGATCAAAGACCAAAATCTGCACATTCTTGTCGTCCTGGCGTTTTCCCATAAGCACCGCGTCGGTCATCACCAGGGCGCCCCGAAGTTTCAGCTGAATATTGCGGAGCAGCGAATTGGGGGGAAGATCGGGAAACTGCGGGATTCGCGCGGCCATGCCCGCGGAGCTGATGTCCAGAAGTTTTCCCTGAAAAAGGCCCTCCGCGTCCTTGTAGTTCATGGTGGCGTAGGAGTCGTCTTCGCAGAAAGCGCGGATGTATTTTCGGCGGCCCTTGGCCTCGTTTGCCTGCAGGGCGGCCAGGATTATCCTGGTGCTTTCCTGGATTCCCAGCTTCAACTGGATATACCCGCAGGGAACCGCGATTTTCATAAGGTACTTTTCCATCAGGGCCTTATCCTGATTGTAGGACAGTATGCCCAGCCGGGTTCCGTTGGTTGCCGAATTTTCCTGCAGATCCTTGATATAGGTTTCCCACTCTTTCTCGGGCATTCCTTCGTCAATATTGACGAACATGATGGAGCCGGGGAAAAGGGACAGTATTTTAAGCGCCTTTTTATGATCCCGCAGGGTATAGGTTTCAAAGCCGTTCATAATGAGGATATCAAGCATTGCCTCATGTATTACACTGTGGGGATAGAGAAGAAAAACTTTTTTCCCGGCTGCCGGTGCCGCGGTCCGGCCGGCCGGCGCATCGGTTTGTCCCATACAGGTTTCCTTTAGGCCCCGGGAGAATTTCCCCGGCGCGGGGATCGTTAAGCGCTATTTTCCGAAATAGCGCTCCGCGTTCCTGAAAGATATATCCTTGACCATGCCGCCCAGAAGTTCAATATCATTGGGAATTTCCCCGTTTTCCGCCCAGTTTCCCAGGATATTGCAGAGGATACGGCGGAAATATTCATGCCGGGGGTAAGAGAGAAAACTTCGGGAATCGGTAAGCATGCCCACGAAGCGGGAAAGGAGTCCGACATTCCCCAGAATTTTCATCTGGGCTTCCATGCCGTCGATGTGATCGAGGAACCACCAGCCCGAGCCGAGCTGCATCTTGCCCGGAACGCCCGGTTTCGCGCTATCCGCCTCGCCCTGGAAGCAGCCCATAATGGTTCCCAGGGTGTAAAAATCCTTTATGTTAAGGCTGTAGAGAATGGTCTTTGGCAGCTTTCCTTCCGAATTAAGAAGGTCAAGAAACCGGGCAAGCTTTGCCGAAACGGGATGATCATGCACCGCGTCGTAGCCGGTGTCCGGCCCAATCTTCCTGAAGGCGGCCGAATTGACGCTGCGGATCGCCGCGAAGTGAAGCTGCATGACCCAGCCCCGGGCCGCGTATTCGGCGCCGAGGAAGTTGAGCAGGTAAGTTTTCCAGGATTCAACGCCGCGGCTGTCCGGAATTTTCCCCGCAAGGGCGGCGGCAAAATTTTCCCTGACCTCTTTTTCCCAGAGGCTGTAATTTATTCCCCCGGGCCCCGCGTCGGCATTGTCCCCGGACGCGGTAAGGCAGGGCGGAAATTCAAGGGCGTGATCCGAAGCGCGGCAGCCCAGCCTGTCAAAGAAGTCAATGCGGCTCCGGACAGCCGCAAGGAGATCCTCAAGGGTTGAAATATTTCTGTCCGCCGCCGCGGCCAGTTTTGAGATATAGTCGGCAAAATCCGGCTTATCAATATTGAGAATCCTGTCGGGCCGGAAGGAGGGCAGCACCTTTGTTTCGGTCTGGCCCGCCGCCTTCCGGTGCCATTCAAGGTTGTCCGCGGGGTCATCGGTGGTACCCACCGCGTAGACCTTGAATTTTTTGAAGATGCCGGAGACCGAAAGGGAAGGGTCCTTCTCAAGCTGTTCATTCGCCGCCTTCCAGATCGCGGGCGCACTTTGCTTGTTCAGAGGATCGGTAATATTAAAGTAACGCTGCAATTCAAGATGTGTCCAGTGGTAAAGGGGATTTCCGATAAGCCGCGGAACCGTCTCCGCCCAGGCAAGAAATTTATCGTAGGGATCGGCGCTGCCGGTAATGAGGTTTTCGCCGACGCCGTTGGCCCGCAGAACCCGCCATTTATAATGGTCGCCCCCCAGCCACATATAAGCCAGATCGGGGAAACGCCGGTTATCGGCAATTTCCTTCGGAATAAGATGGCAGTGGTAATCAAAAATGGGTTCGTCCGCGGCAGCCTCATGAAAAAGCCTCTGGGCTGTCTTTGTTGAAAGAAGAAAATCCTTGTCCATGAAATTTTTCATCGGCGCGCCTCCGTTTTCGTTGTCTCCAGAATATCCCAAGAAGGATTATCTGGCAAGTACCCGTAAAA
>JAISAK010000048.1 GCA_031266695.1 Treponema sp. | reverse complement strand
GCCTTTCCTCCAGGCGCAGGCCGGCGGCGGCCCCCTCGTCATCATAAATAAAAAGATCCCCCGCCGGAATATGCCGCAGCCCCTCCGCGCCCTCAACCAGAAGATCCGCTTCCCCCAGGGAAAAGCCTTTCCTGTTGTAGTCATCCACAAAGGCAGGATCGGCATAGGGGTCCACATAGCGGACATTGATCTTCGCCGAAAGAAAAGCGTAACGCCTGAGAATCTCGCGCAGCACGGAAGGATAGGCCCCTTCGTCATTGATAACATAGATCGTCGTTTCCCCCCGCAGCGCGGAAGCCGTAAGCTTTGTCGCCCCGGAAAGGGAATAGAGCCGTTCCCCGGTAAAGTCGGGCGAAAGGCCGAAGAAAAGAGTCAGCCGCCCGGCGCAGAGATTCGCCAGAATAAAGGCGCAGACCCCGAGAAGCAGAACCAGCCGGAAAACCGTTTTTTGGGAAAGCCCTTTCATGCCAGGCGCCGGTCCTCCAGGGCAAACACGCTGAGGAAAATAAAAAGAGCCGAGGCGCTGAGGTAATAAAAAACATCGGCAAAATTGAAAATTCCGTAGCTGAAACCGGTGAATCTGGCGGAGAGCGAAAAGAAGGCCGCCGTCCTGCCGGCAATCCCCGGCGGCGCCATTCCGCCCTGGGGGCTTATCAAATACATGAAAAGAAACACCGCGTAGGTTGCCGCCGCGGCCGCGGTCTGGCTTTCGGTGCAGACGGATACAAAAAGGCCGAGGGAAATATACGCGGAAGCGGTAAGGGCGAGGCCGAAATAGCAGCCCCCGGCGGACAAGAGATCCGGCGCGCGGAGGTACGCGAGAATCCCGGGGAAGGCCAGGGACGGCGCAAGGGCGATTCCGAAAACCGCCATTGCCGCGGCGTATTTCCCCAGGATGACGGAACTCAGACTCACCGGGGCGGAAAGCAGCATTTCTTCCGTCCGCATATTACGTTCCTCGGCGTAGAGGCGCATGGTCAGGAGGGGCAGCACAAACATAAGAACCGGGGCAAAGGCGGTGAAAAAAGCCTTTATGTCGCCGTTCCCCGCCGCAAGCTGCGTCAGGGAAAAGTAGAAGCCCGAAGCCGCCCAGAACACCGCCAGGAAAACAAAGCCCGCCATGGAAGAAAAATGGCAGCGAAGTTCCTTGCGAAACAGGACGCGGAAAAGGCCCGGCACCTAGCTTTCCTCCGGCAAGTTTCGCGGGGAATCCCGGCCGGTAAGGCTGATGAACAGCTCCTCGAGGTTTGCCCCGGAGGGTCTCAGTATATTCAGCGAAACTTCGCCGCTCCGGGCGGCAAAGGAACGAAAAACCCGCTCCCGGAAATCCGCGCCCCCGGCGGACACGACAAAATTCATCCTCCCCTCCCCGGCGGGAACTTCGGCAATCCGGCAGTCCCCCGCGCAGGAGCGCAGGATGTTCCCGGCAAGGCGCAGATCGCCCGACACCTCAAGCTCCGTCTTCAGCCCGCCGCTTCCGCGGGCAAGCTCTTCGAGGGTTCCGTCCGCCGCAATCCGGCCTTCTTTCATAATAATGATTCGGGTGCAAAGGGATGAAATTTCGTAAAGGTCGTGGGATGAAACGACAAGCGCCATGCCCGCGGAAACACGCCGGAGCAGGGAACGAAGATCCGCCGCCTGCCGCGGGTCCAGCCCGGAAGCCGGTTCGTCGAGGAGCAGCAGGGCGGGCCTGCCCGCGAGGGAAGCGGCGATTCCCACCCGCTGCCGGTACCCCTTGGAAAGGCTGCGGATCAGGGTGGACATCACATGTTCAATCTCGAGGGCCGCGATGATGCCGTCCATCCAGGCCGCGCCGTTTTCCGGGGAACCGTCCCCGGCGCCGCGCCTCCGGCGGGGGGGAGTCTTCAGGTCCCGCGCGAAACACAGGTATTCCCGCACGGTCATGTCCGGGTAAAGCGGCGGCACTTCGGGAAGATAGCCGACGCGCGCCTTGGCGGGCCCGGGCTGTTCCGCGACGTCAAAGCCCGCCACCCGCACGCGCCCCGCGGCCGGCGCGAGGCAGCCCGCGATCATCCGCAGGGTAGTGGACTTTCCCGCGCCGTTGGGCCCCAAAAGGCCTACCACTTCGGCCTGCCCCACGGTAAAATCGACGCCGGAAACCGCTTTCTTCCGGCCGTAAAGTTTTGTCAGACCCTCGACCGTGAGAACAGGCGCGGCCCCCGCAAAGGCGCCCCGGCTCATTTCTACTTTTTGTCCGTCCACGCGGCAAGGGAAGCGCCGCTGTGAACCCGGCCGCGCAGATTCCGTCCCGCCCCAAGGGCCTCCTGTACCGCGGCGCTCGGCAGTCCTATGATCACAATTCCCTTGTCAACCGTATTCCGGTAGATAATTTCCATGTCGTTATATTCGGGCTGGGACATATTAATCGTCGAGAGGCCCGGGATTTCCGAAACGGCCTCTATATAATGATCGCCCTTTCCGCAGAAATGAACCCCGCCGCCGAAGGCGCTGATAAGCCGCTGATCCTCGGGTCTGACAAATTCCCTGTACATATCGCCCGAGATGTTCATCGCCGCGTCGTTCCGTACTATCACGGCGCCCCGGTGCAGCAGCCCCCATTCCACGCTGTGGCCCGCGTCATAGGGCGGACAGAGGGCGTGGAATTTTTTAAGGAAGGCAATCATCACATCCGTGAAAAAGCCCAGGGCGGCCCGTACCGTTTCCGGCTCGTCAAAAATGTCCAGGTAAAGCTCCGAACCCCAAAGCAGCTCCGCCAGGGGCAGGGGCCCCTGGAGATCGGGGTTGTACATATACACGTAGCGCCTGACAGCCTCGCAGGGCCGGGAAACTTCAAGCCAGCGCCCGGCAAAGTCGAAGACGCGTCCGGCCAGGGCTTTGGAAAAGTCCGTTTCCCGCCGGTCAAGGATTCGCCTGATGTCGTCCATCGCGCCGGGCAGAGTCCGCGCGCCGGGCAGGGTGTTTGTCTCGCGGGGCATGATAAAAACTTCCGCGCCGTACATTGAAGGGATAATTCCGGTTCCGTAATTCGGCCGCAGGGAAAGCAGTTCCCCGCCGCCCCCGGCAAGGATATCGGAGACCCCCCTGAGCTGCTGGTAGATCATCAGGTCGATATCGTCAATACAGTCGTTGATATTGACCTCCGGCCAGTCAAGGGAGGCCGGGGAGCCGGGCCGGGAGGGCGCAAAAAACCCTTCCCGTAGTTCGCCGTCCGCAAAGGAAAGCCACTCGCCGGCAAGACGCTCCTCCTCCTCCGCGTTGACGCGGCGTTCCAGGTCTTCAAGGTAAGGGGAGAGATTCATTCTTTAATGACCGTACACAAGGTTGGGCAGCCACATCACTACTTCGGGAATGAAAATCAGGGCAATGTCCAGGAGGATCACCGCGATGTAGAAAGGCGCGGTTTCCTTAAAATAAACCTCCACGGGACAATCCAGAATATCACAGACTATGTAGAGCGCGGTTCCGACAGGAGGCGTCATGCAGCCCATTGTTACCATGGTCATCATGATAATCCCGAAATGAACGGGATCCACCCCCATTTCTATCAGCACGGGAAGAAAAATCGGGGTAAGCAGGAGGGTGTTGACGTTGCTGTCGATAAACATTCCGGCTACCACCAGGAAGAGGACGATAATTATCATCAGGATCTGCGGGTTCGAGGTAATCCCGAAGAGAAGGGAACCCAGCATGGCGGGCGTGTTTTCGTCGGTCAGGGCGAAACCGAAGATTCCGGACAGGGCGATGATCAGGAGTATGCCGCCGTTGTCGATAAACGAATCCTTGAGCGCCGCGAAGAAGCCCTTGAGGGTCAATTCTTTATAAATAAAGATTCCAACGATCAGCGCGTACACCACGGCGAAAGCGCCCGCCTCGGTAGGCGTAAAGAGTCCGAAACGGATACCCACGATAAGGATCAGGGGGAAAATAAGGGCCCAGATAGAGGAACGCAGTTCGGTAAGAATCTCGCGGGCGGTAGGAGGTTTGGTATCCTTTTGCGGAAGGTCGTAACGGCCGCGTTTGGCGGTAACGGATACCGTCGCCATAAGGATGGCCATCATCATGAGGCCGGGCACGATGCCCGCTACAAAGAGTTTTCCTATTGATACGTTCCCGATAAAGCCGTAAAGGATCAGCCCCAGGGACGGGGGTATTGTCGCGACAATCAGAGAGGTGAGGCAGATTACCCCGCCGGCGTAGCCTTTGGGGTAGCCGCGCTTGATCATCTCCGGCCCCAGGATACGAGCCTCCATTGAGGCGTCCGCCACTGCTGAGCCTGAAATGCCGCCCATCAGGGTGGAAAGGACCACCGAAACCTGGGCTATACCGCCGGCCATACGGCGGGTCAGCAGGCGGGAAAAACTGATAAGATGTTTGGTAATGCCCGTCCGGTTCATTAAATTTCCCGCGAAGATAAAGAAGGGCACCGCGAGAAAGGCGATGGACTGAGTCTGGGCCACGACCCGCTGCACCGCGACATTCATTGAATATTCGGGATGCTGAAAAAACCAGGAGGTACCCGCCAGGCCGATTACAAACGCGATGGGCGTATTGATAAGCAAAAGAAAAAAGAAAACGATAATTAATATTGTCATGACTTTCCCGCCTCCGCTGCTTTTTTACCGGCAGAATTGTCCGGCGTATCAAGAATAATATCGTCGGCGCCGGTAAATTCCTCACCGACCGCGTCCGGATTGTCCCGTCTTACGTTGTAGGAGTCGTCCTTAAAATGGGAAACAACTTTGAAAATTTTCAGAACCGAAGTAAAAATCATCAGGCCGCAGCAGACGGGGAAGCTGAGGGTAACATAACCGTAGGAAATGGGGAGGCTGTTAAAGACCCGCTTCCAGTTTCTGCTTGCCAGCATAAAGCCGGATCTCATAAACATAATCATTGCCGCTATCATAATGACATAAACAAGGACCTGGAAGAATTTCTGCGATTTTGCCGGAAGCTTTGTCATCAATATGTCCATTCCGACCAGGCGTGAATAACGCAGGCCCACATCGGCTCCCAGCAGGGCGGCCCACGAGAAAAGAAGAAGACAAATATCGTCCGCCGTAATGATGGGACGCCCTATTACCCGCAGCAGGGCGTTCAGAAAAGTCAGGCCGACAATTGCTATAAAGCAGGCCCCCACAATAACTTCCTCAACGCGGCAATAAACCCGGTAAACCTTTTGGAACATTGGCCCTCCTGTTGTTGACAGACTCTAATTTAAATTAAACGAAAATACCCCGCCGGACTTTTGTCCAAGCCCTGCGGCGGGGTTCTTCCTTTTGAAAACAAAAGACAACCGAAGCTGTTCCAAAAC
>JAISAK010000024.1 GCA_031266695.1 Treponema sp. | reverse complement strand
CGAAGGAGTTTTCAATCCACCGGTAAAAAGCGAGGTACTGCCAAGGGCAGACAGTATCCGTAGAATGGTAACATTCCTCGGCCTTTTCCTCGAAAGCTCTCGGCGGCTGGAGTCCGATAAAAAGATTGCCGTTCAAAATGCCCGGAAGGAGGATTTTGCCCTCCGCCGTCATGAACTCTCCGGGAGCCCGCCCCCAGTCCCGCTCAAGCTGCCGGAGAGCCTTTTCGGGAAAACCGGCGAACATCCTCTTCCACTCATCCCGGTCAATGGCCGCCGCGCCTCTTTCAAGGATCTCCTGTTCCGAAAGAAAACTCGTGTCGTTAGTCAGGCCGGAAGTAATTTTGCCGATGATCTCTTTCCCGTCTTTGAAATCATAATCGAGGCGGAAACCCGCTTCTTCCATGGCGTTTATCATGTTCCACACAGAGGCGGGGGTATCAAGACCGTAGGCGCAGCCGATCATGTCGGCCCGGGGCGGCATGTTATGCAGGATAATTGCCGCTTTTTTCTCGCTCCATTTTTTATTGCGCAGCCGCGCCCAGTTGATCGCCAGGGTAACAACTTTCTCAACGCGATCAGCTATAGGGGTGTATTTGTCCTGTACCCCCTCAGGCGTCAGAATATGCTCAACAGTGGCGATCACCGTGGTAATGATCTGGCCGTCGAACTCCGGCTGGTAGATGTTTGAAGTGAGGAGCGTCATATCCATACCGGCGGTTGATTCGCGCCATTCCCTTTCCGTGAAAAACGTCGTCATGGCCTGAATGACAGGAACGTCAAGACTTTCAAAAATGCTTTGACTGAAGCCCGCGGCGCCGCTCCCCGGAACGCCCAGGGCTGTTTGGCTGTGGCCAACCGTAACGATCAGCGTGTCAATTATCGTTTTTCCATCGCGGCGGCAAAATCTTTGAAAAGCGCCGTTCAGCCCCGCATAATCCCCTTCGGGCATAACGTTGCTGTAAAACGCCAGAGGAATCGCCCCTTTTCGGCGGCAGGCTTCGATAAGGGCGTCGATATGCTTTGTGTCTTCGTGTTCAAAGTAATGATAATGCACAAAGATACCGATGACCGGTTTTCCGTTTTTTGTTTTTTCTTCCGCGGTCATCGAGACATACCCATCTTCGCTTTCGTTTTTCCCGAGGCCGTAGATACCGTCCCATTTTATCGCCATATTCGTTACCCCGGTCTCCCGAAGGCCGACACCGCTTCAACAATGCCCTCCGAACGCAGTTCTTCCATACTGATGACAATACCGCCCATCTTTTCGCCGAGCTTTTCGCACAGTTTAAAACGCAGAAATCCGCTTTCCGTATCAATGATGATGGCGTTGATTTTCCACCTGCCGAGCCGTTCCGCCGCTTCCAGGGCCTCCTGAAAGGGCGCTTTTCCCAAACCGGCGCTGGCCCTGCCGTCGGATACCAGAACGAGGGTGGGTCTCGCGTCTTTATCCTTGAGCTTTAACCCGGCGAGAGTTTTCCAGGCGAGTTCGAGACCCGCAGCCAGGGGCGTCGTCCCGCCTGTGGGAAGCTCCGCGAGGCGCTTGCGGGCGAGATCGACCGAACGGGTAAAGCCGAGGAGCAGTTCAGCCTGGGTCTTTCGGAAAGCGATAAGGGCGACCTGATCGCGTTTCTGGTAGGAAACGCCGAGCATCGAAAGAATCGCCGCTTTCACTTCGCCCATCCGCCTGTTGGCCCCCATCGACGCGCTGGCGTCCACAACAAAGAGGATGTGGCCTCCGGTCTTTTTTTCCCGAACCTTGATACGGAGATCCCTTTTTTCAATCGCAACCGCAAGGCCCGCCTCCTGCCGTGCCTTTTCGCGGGCTTTCTGGAACGGCGCCGCGGCCCGGAAGGTAGCGTCAAAAGCGAGATCCGCCCCCCTGGCGCTGTCCGTTACACGCCAGCCGATGTAACGCCCCTGCCTGTTTTTCGACACCGCGCTTTTCCGTCGGCCGGAACCCAAATTCGCTTTTTGTTTCTCAGGCGTTTCTTTCCACCGTTTCAGATTGAAAATTTCCGCTGCTTCCTGTACGTCCAGAGCGCTGTCATCTTCCGCCGCCTCGTTCCGGTCCTGCCATTGCGTATCGCCCTCTGAGGCGCCGCTGTCCCCAGGTTCTTCCTTCGTATCTTCCGCGTCATTTTCAACGGTTTCGCTTTCATCCGTTTCCCGCGGCGCCTTTTCCGGTTCCCTTTCGCCGGCGCTTGTATCCGGCGGCTGTTCCTCAAAAGCCGCCGCGCCTGTCTCCTCGCTCCGCGTCCGGTGGGGGAGGGCGTATCCCGCGGCGAGCTTTATGTCCTCAAGGGTGATTGAGTCGCGCCGGTCCAGGGCGGCAATGGCGGCGGCGGTTTGAATAACAGCCATTTCCCCCCTGTGGCCCGCTGCCCGGACCTGGGCCGCGAAACTAACCGCAAGATTCATGGCGTTTCGGGTGATTTTTACCCGGGGCAGCAGGGTTTTCGCCTCGCGTATCTTCCCGCGCAGCGCGCTGGTTTCTTCTTTATAGCACAGGACGTAACTTTCAGGGGATCTTTCAAACTCAAGGCGGCGGCGCATGATACCCGCCCGTACCGCCGGATCCTTCTCGCTTTCCGCCGAGACAAGGAGGCCGAACCGGTCAAGAAACTGGGGACGAAGTCTCCCTTCCTCCTCATTCATGCTGCCAATCAGGATAAAGCGGCTCTGATGTTCAAAGGAAACGCCCTCCCGCTCGACACGGTTCACGCCGTCCGCCGCCGCATCGAGCAGCGCGTTGACAATATGGTCGGCGAGGAGATTCACCTCGTCGATGTAGAGTATGCCGCCGTCCGCCGCGTAAAGCAGACCGGGCGAAAAAACACGCCGTCCATCCTTTATGGTAGCCTCAATGTCAATACTCCCCGCCAGTTTGTCTTCGCTGGCATTGAGAGGGATATTGACAAAGGGCATATCGGAAAGAAACGCCGCCCCCCGGACAAGGGTTGACTTGGCGGTTCCCTTTTCCCCGCACAACAACGCTCCGCCGATACGGGGGTTCACCAGATTCCATATAATCGCGTTTTTTATCTTTTCCTGGCCAAACACGGCGGCAAAGGGAAAAAAGGATTCAGGGCCCATCAATTATTCCTTCCAGATCGGAAATGCCGCCGGCATAACAAAACTTTCGGGCCTCTTTACCGAAAAGGACTTCCGCCTCGGCGTGTTTACGAAACGTATAGCAGCGCATCCCTTCGTCAAGGGCGCGGCGGAGCAGTTCAATATTGCCCCGGTTGGTTTCCCCCACAGGAAATCCGCTGTCAATAACCACAGTGCATCCGCGCATCAGATCAAAGGCATGGTCAAGGGTTGACTGCTTAATGGATAAAAACGCTTCACTTTCCACCAGGGGAAGGCGCATAAGGCGGGCAATCCGGTGGTCAAGGTCGCCGCGATGCAGGACTCCCGCAGCAATCCCGATACTCCGCCTTGAAAAGAGCCTGAAAATTTTCGCTCCCCTGCCTCCGCCGGGAACTACAAAAATCCTCGCCGGATTTGTATTATGCGCCTCAACACCGCCCATTACCGCGTCAAACGAGGCGTTTTCCAGACTGAAAATACGCTCGATCTCATTGGGCTCATTCAATTTACCGGAAACCGTATCTTCATCGGTTGTAACAATTTCCTCCGGTTTTCCCTCAGCCAGAATCCGGCCGTCTTTGACAAACAGCACGAAACCGCAGTATTTAAGGGCGAGATCGATGTCGTGCAGCGCGAGGATAACAACAAGCCCCGTTTCACGGGCCAGGTGGTTCACTATTTCCATCACCTCAAGTTTGTGGCGGATATCAAGATGGCTGGTCGGCTCATCAAGGATGATGATCTCAGGCTGCTGGGCGAGAGCCCGGGCAATCATCACTTTCTGTTTCTCACCATCCGAGAGGCTTAAAAAATCCCTGTCCGCAAGTTCCGCCGCTCCTACGGTTTCAAGGGTGCCGCGCGCAATTTTATGGTCCTTTTCATTAAGGGCGCCGAAAAAGTTTGTATAAGGCGTCCGCCCCGCCGCGACGATTTCATAGGCGCTGGTCAGGGAAGAAAAGGGCTGTTCAGTCAAAACAACCGCCAAGCGCCGGGCGCGTTCAGCGGCTTTTATGGCGGCGATGTTTTCCCCCGAGAGCAAAGCCTCGCCGCGTACCGGGGGAAGCAGGCCGGCGAAGGTTCTGAGTATCGTCGTTTTCCCCGCGCCGTTTGGCCCGATAAGGCACAGAACGTTGCCTTTTTTCGCGCTGATATTGATTCCGGCTACCGTCGCCTTTCCATTATAGCCCGCATCGAGGTTTTTCGCGGAAAATACCGGAAGGGTTTCGCCCTCAGGCATTCAGCTTTCCTCCTGTGCCCCTGGTAAGTAGCCAGACGGCCAAGGGAGCGCCGCCGAGAGCCGTAACGGCTCCCAGGGGTATTTCCACCGGCGCGATGATATTCCGGGCAATGAAGTCGCAGGACAACGCTAGAAGGCCGCCGCAAATGAGACAGGCGGGAATGAGAATACGGCTGTTAGTCGTATGAAATAAAGTGCGGCATATATGGGGAACCGCGAGGCCGATGAATGACACGGGACCCGTAAACGCCACGGTCCCGGCGGTTAACACGCTTGAAAAAAGGATGATGAGGATCCGGGAAAGTTTGACGTTTATCCCCATGCTCTGGGCGTAGGATTCGCCCATGTTGAGGGCGTTCAGGGACTTTGCCATCAACAGGGCGGCGGCGCAGAAAGGGATAACAATCGCGTAGAGAATGCGCACCTGGGGCCAGGCGAGACCGGCGAAGCTGCCCATGGACCAGCGGGAGAAATTGACGATGCGTTCCTTCTCCGCGAAAGAGCTGAGAATGCTTGTGCCGCCGCCGGCGATAAATCCCGTCATGACGCCTATCACGAGAAGGGTAACCACGCTTTTTATTCTGCGGGCCACGAAAAGCAAAACGCACATCACCAGAAGGGCGCCGGTGAAAGCGGCCAGCACGAGCAGCGCCGGCGTAACGCGCCTGAAACCGAAAGTCCACCCGCCGAGGATCACCAGGGCGACAAAGAACATCGATCCCGATGAGATACCCAGGATATAGGGATCGACGACGGGGTTGTTGAAAAAGGTCTGAAGCAGAAACCCCGCGACGGCGAGGGCCGCGCCGCCCGCTATGGCAGCGAATGTCCGGGGCATTCTGATCCGCGTAATGATGAGGGCGTTCCCCGAATCCGCGCCTTCCCGTCCCGCGAAGACCCTGAAAATATCCGTAACGGAAATAGAGGAAGATCCAAAACCGATGTTCAAGATGATAAAGGCGAAAAGCAATATCCCAAAGGCGGCGAATATCAGGACGTTTCTGTTTTTCACACGGCGCCTCCCTCAAGAAGCCGCGTTAACATATCGCCGGTAATATCGGCGGTTTCCTCAAAAGGTTTGCGCCGCAGCCTGTGGGGAAGGGCAAAGCGGGCCGCCCGAAGAACATCCTCCCCGGTAACGTTTTTTCTGTCATCAAAGGCGGCGCGGGTTAGCGCGGTTTTGAGGATAGTAATGTCCGCCCGGTGTCCGTCAACCTCAAGCTTAACGCAAAGGGACGCGATTTTTTCAAGAATCTCCGGCGAATATTCTACAGCATCCAGAAGCCTCCCGGCGTTTTCAATCCTTTCCCTGAGCCGCCGCTGCCCGGCTTCGGCTTCAGCGAAAAATTTCCCGCTATCCCGTTCAAATTCGAGCCTTTTCGCGAGTATGGCAGCGCGCTTTTCAAGATCCCGTTCCCCGCTTACCGTAACCGAGAGGCCGAAACGGTCCAGCAATTGGGGCCTGAGATCCCCTTCCTCGGGCTTCATCGTACCAACAAGCATAAAAGCCGCCGGGTGCGTGAAGGACACCCCTTCCCGCTCAACGGTATTGACGCCCATGGCCGCCGAATCAAGAAGAATATCAACGATATGGTCGTCAAGGAGGTTTACCTCGTCAACATAGAGAATGTTACGGTTCGCCTGGGCAAGGATTCCGCTCTCAAATTTTTTCTCTCCGGTTTTGAGGGCGTGTTCCATATCGAGACTCCCGGCCACCCGGTCTTCCGTCGCGTTTACCGGAAGCTCTATCACCCTCATCCGGCGGCTTGCGGTTATGAGCTTTTCCCCGCGCTCAAGTTTCTCCTGACATTCGGGGCAAAGATGCGGCAGATCCCTGGGGTCACAACCAAAACGGCAGTTCTCAACAACAGCCTGGGGGGGCAGCAGTTCCGCGAGGGCACGGACAGCGGTGGATTTGGCCGTCCCCTTCTCCCCGCGGATCAGGATGCCGCCGAGTTTCGGGTTTACGGCGTTAAGGATAAGGGCGGTTTTCATGTCTTCCTGCCCGACAATCGCGGTAAAACAATAAGATCTGCTCGTCGTTTGAAGATTGTTCATCAAGCGCTCCCCATTAAGATAAGCCATACCGCAGATCAGAAAGCTTATGATAATGAAGAAAACGCCCAGGGGCGCGGGTACTTCCCGCGTTTTAGGATAAACCTCATCATCATATTCTCCGGTGTGCGCAAAGAAATATGACAGCCCGGCGCGGCTTCAAGCCCGCCCGGGCCTGGTACCCCGGCTGTAACGGTAACGCCCTTGCGAGGGAATTTCACCCTGCTTCCCCAGATAATTGGAGCCTAATAAGAAAAGATACTTTGGTCAACCGGTGTATAAAAAAAATCCGCTCTTGACGCAAGGGGCTGAATGCTTTATTTCTAAAGGCCATGGAAAAGAGCATGGAACAAAACACGGGGCTTATACATCTCTACATTGGCAGCGGGAAAGGGAAAACAACGGCGGCGGCGGGACTTTCCGTCAGGGCAATAGGGCGCGGTAAAACGGTCGTCTTTACCCAGTTTTTGAAGACCCACGAAACCGGCGAGATTAACTCCCTGGAAAAACTCGGCGCAAAAATAATCCGGGGAAACAAAAATTTCGGCTGGATTAAGGATATGAGCGCCGAAACAACATCCCTCTGCCGTGAGGATGAGCGCCGCCTCCTCACGGAAACCGCCCAATCCTCCTCCGGCGTTGGCCTCATTGTCCTTGACGAAGTTCTTGATGCCCTCAACGCCGGTTTTCTTGACGGAGAGGATATTCGCGCCTTTATTGAAGGGAAGGACAGGGGGACGGAACTTGTTATTACCGGAAGAAATCCGCCGGAATGGCTTTTGGAAGCCGCCGATTATGTTTCGGAAATAAAAAAAATAAAACATCCCTATGACCGGGGAATAAAGGCGCGAGTTGGGATAGAAAAGTAATTAACATTTGAGGCTGTTCCAAAACTTCAGTTTTTGGAACAGCTTCCTTAGATTTAGGGGAAAAACCGTGCTTTTGACGGTTTTTCCAAGAGCTTGTTTCAAAACTAACCGAGTTTTGGAACAAGC
>JAISAK010000323.1 GCA_031266695.1 Treponema sp. | reverse complement strand
AGTCATGCCTTACCGGAACCGGATATGGAGAAGTCCCGCGGAGCAAGTCTGCGGGACTTCGTCCAAAGACACCGGAAAACTTTTTTAACTAATATGAATACTATCCCGGCCGCGCCGCTTTTTCTGTTATTTTTTTGTTTTTTTTGGTAAACAATTAAGATATGCTCCATAGATTTCATTTATAATAGATGTATGAGATACAGTTGCGTCATCTTTGATCTTGACGGTACTCTGGCAAATACTATCGAAGATATTGCCCTTTCCATGAACCGCGCCCTTGAGTATAACGGTTTTCCCCCCGTTCCGCCGGAGGAATACCGCGAAATAGTCGGCTGGGGTATAGAAAAACTTGCCCTTGCCGCGCTCCCCGAATCCCTGCGGAAAGGGCAATCCCTCCCCGCGGCGGGGCAGCCCGCGGCAGGGGAAGCGCCCACCGAAGCCGGCGCGATTGCGCAAAAGGTGGCCGCCGACGCCGCGCGTTTCTACGCGGAAAAACCGCTTGTCCGTTCCGCGCCCTATCCCGGTATTCCCGAGCTTCTTTCCGGGCTTGGCCGCAGGAAAGTAAAAATGGCGGTAATCAGCAACAAACCCGATTTCCTTGCCCGCCTTGTGGTACAGGGCCTCTTTCCCTCGGCCCCCTTCGCGCTGATCCGCGGGGAAGTTCCCGGAACACCCCGCAAACCCAATCCGGAGTCCTCCTGGGAGATTCTCGCGGAGCTTGGCAAGACCCCGGGGGATACTATTTTTGTCGGGGATTCCGAAATTGATATGGAAACCGCCCTGGCGGCCGGCTGCTACCCGCTGGGCGCCGGCTGGGGCTTCCGTCCCCGCCGCGCCATCGAAGCCGCCGGCGCCGCGCGCGTCATTGACCGGCCGGAGGAGCTGCTGGAATTATTCCGGTAAAGCGGAGGCTCTTTTTCCCCGCTTAAAGGCAAAAGCCCCGTAACCGACAAAAGAATCAACGGCCTCCCCGCCTCCGGCCGCCCCGGCGCTGGTGCCGTATTCAAGCAGCCTCGCCGGCCCCGCGCCCACGGCCCGGGCAAAGCCCATTGCGCCAAGCACCGCTCCGGCGGAGCAGCTTGAGCGATCCCGTTCCGCCCTTTCAAGGACGGCCTCCGGAAGGCCCGACTCCACGGCGCTGATGAATTTCGCGTCATTCACCTCGCGTACCCACTTGTGCGCGGCGGGCCCTTTCCCCCGGGGTGAAAAACCGTAGTTGCCGCCGTAGTGGGTCAAATCCGTGGAGCCCAGGACGACAAGTTTTCTTTTCAACCCGCCGGCGATCCGCGCCAGTATCCGGCCCGCCTCAAAAGACGAGCCCTCCGCGGGGAAGCGAACCCAAAGCAGGGACGCCCCGGGAAAGAAAAAACGAACCATGGGGACAAGCACTTCCACGGTGTTATCCTGGTAACGATCTTCCCGTCCCGCCAGTTCCTTCATTAAGGCGTCCCTGAGTTCCCCGTCAAGGGGCATGGGGCCGAAGGGAGTTTCAACCGCGTCCTCAAGGGCGAACAGAGGGGGGGCGCCGCCGGGCAGATGCCCGCCGATAACGGCTACGGTTTCCGAATCCGGGTCAAGGCCCGAAACCGCCCCGGCCGCTATCCGGCCCGAAAAAAACCAGCCCGCGTGGGGAGCGATCGCGGCCGCGTCCTGCCGGCCCTTTTCCCCCGCGGTCGCGCCGGTTTCCCCGCTGCCTTCACCCTGAGGATCGCCGCCTTTGCCGGCAAAACCCGACAAAAAACGCGAAATTTCCGCGGGGCTCCGGGGATACCAGCCTGCCGGAAGGGATGATTCTCTTAAATTCATGCCGAAAACTCCGTATACTGAATTATACTCCCTGGAAAGCCTCGTAATTTACGATTTATGCGATTGATCCTAGCAGAATTAATCAAAAGCGTATATAATAAGTCCATGCAGCAAAAGAACTCATCAAATAAAACTTCGGTTGTAAGCGCTATTATAGCCTCCGTTTGTATTGTTGTTTATCTTGCGGCTTTGGTCTTTGCAGCGCTCCGAATTTATGCCGGTATTGAGCAGCGCCGCATGGTCGCGGAACAGGAATTTTTCGACCTTGCCGATCTCGCTTCTTCCGCCGGAGTTCTGGGCTTTATGGACGAATCTTTTATTCAAACCATCAACGATTCCCTGGCGGCCAGCAGTACCCTGGAAGGGGTGATCATCTCGGGTCCGGGCGGGGAGTACGCCTTTGAGCGGGAACGGGGAACCGCGGTTAACTGGGTGAACGATTCACCCCGCTTCAAAAAGCGTTTGGATTTTTCCCGGCAGCCCCTCTACCTGCCTCTGCGTATTCAGGGTCTCCGGAATGTAAATATTCAGGCCGTCGCCGGCGCCTTTGATTACGGCTCCCTTACGGATATTCTTAAACGCACCCTTATTATGATTCTGGCGGCCCTGGCCCTGGCCTTCTTTACCCTGCTTCTGGAGTCCCTTGTCAGGAGGCCGGCCGCCGTGTACCGGCGCCGGGATTCCCGGCCGGGGGATTCCCCGGTTCCCTCTTTTACGGCCGGGGAGTCTGTGGACCTCAAGCCGTCCGCGGACCTCAAGCCGTCCGCGAACCTTAAGCTGTCCGCGGAACGGGAGTTGAAGGGTTCCGTAAAGGCGGAACAGGTATCTTCCGTCCCGCCCCTGCCGCAAGAACCCGCCGCGCCGCAAAGGGCCGGGGGCGCTGCGGCCAAAAAGGCGCCGCTTCCGGAGGAACCGGCCGAAACACCCAAGGGCCTCTATTCGCCCCACGGCAATATCGGCTGGGAAGCGTACACAACCGACCGGCTCGAGTCCGAACTGCACCGCTGCGCGTCCAACGAGCAGGACCTTGTTTTTATCACCATCGAATTCAAAAATTCAGGCAGGCAGGATAAAAATTTTTTCAACCGGCTTGCCGAGGACGCCGTTAATTTTTTTACCCTTCGGGATCTTATCTTTGAAAAGGGTGAACGGGGAATTGCCGTTATCTTTCCCAACATCGACCTTGACGCGGGATTTGCGAAGTCCGAGGAATTCCACAACCGGCTTCTGAAAAAATATTCCGACACCTTTACGTCAAAGACAGACCTCTGCATAGGCCTGTCTTCCCGCTCGGGAAGGCTTATCGACGCGGAGAGGCTTATGTTCGAGGCTTCCGAGGCCCTTGAGCGCGCCCTGACCGATCCGGTTTCACCCATCGTGGCGTTTAAGAGCGATCCCGAAAAATACAGAGCCTTTATTGCCGCTCACAAGAATTAGGGCCGCTGCCGGTTCTATATTTGCGGAAACAATTACAAACCCAAGGGGGAAATTTATGACCGGAGAACGTTTGGTAAAGTACTGCTCTTTGCTGGCGGTTTGTTTCATTTTTGCCGGGTGTACTTCCGTACCCAGTGTTGATCGGTGGAGGTTGCTTGAAGAAGGCCGGTATGATGTAGTTGTGGATCGTGACTATATCAGGGATCAGCGGGAACTGGAATACGCCATCAATTCTTTTGCCCAGGATATCGGCGCTGAAACCTACAGCGTTGAAAAATACGGCCCCAATGATTTTTATGTTACAACTCCCGGTGACACAACAACAGAGGATTTGCCGCAGGTAAGGCATTTTCACGCGGGAAGAACAGTCGGCGCCACGGTTCCGCCAACCATAGTAGCAATTCTTGTCATACTGTTAATAGTTGCGCTGTAAAAAACATTCGCGGCCCGGTTTCAACCTCCAAAAATCGCGGGTTTTTGGAGGTTTTTACGGCCTCAGGTTTCATCCTTCTCAAAATAAGAGGCTTCCCTGAAAAGCCTTTCCGCCGCCCAGCCGGAAAGGGAATAAACGTGGGGCGAACCGGAAACCGCCGCAAGCCGTTTGTTGGATTCTCCGGCCGCCGTCAGCCGGATTGTTTTTACGCTTCCGTCTCCCAATTCCAGCACTATCCGGCTGTTGTTGAATTCCGGAGCGCCCGAATCCGCGGAGTCGGCAAAATCATCCCCCTCGGCGTTAAGAATACTTCGCACGTAGGAGTCGATTTTTCCCGTGTCCGGTTCTTTGACGTTTACGCCGCTTAAAACCCAGTCCCTGTCCGTGCGGGTAAAAACCCACGGCTCGCCGGCCGCGCCGGACGAACCGGAAGCGTAAACGGTTATGCGCTGTACGCCGTCAACGTCAAGCCCGCCGCCCTCGCTTTCGGGAAACAGGCGCAGGTTAAGCCAGGAAAGCCCCGTACCCGATATATAGGCGGTAAACCTGTCTTCCCCCGAGCGCACCTCGTTATTTCCCTGCCTGCGCAGATACACTTCCCGCCCGGTTTGATCCCCCGCGCCGATAAGCAAATCCAGAAGGGGGAGGCCCGCGCCGCCCGATACGGTTACGCGGGACGCTTCGTTTTCCCCAAGGCCCAGCCTTTCATGGGCCGCGGCGCTTGAAGCGCGCACCGGATATTCGGCCTTCCGGGTAAGGAGGCCGATAAAATCGTCAACCCGCAGATCCTTTGCGGGATATTCCTTTCCGCCCCGGGAGACGAACCATTTTCCGCCCCTGCGCGCCAGTTCGGTCGCGTTTCCCTGGTCGTTCAGGGTAATCCGGTCGATCCTGTCTTTAAGAGCGGGATCCAGCCAGGTAAAGGCGGAGTTCCTTGCTCCCGCCCGCTCCGGTTCAAAAAATATCGTCAGTACATAGACAAGGGCCAGTACGGCGACCAGTGAAGAAAGAATTGTCAGTTTTTTTCCGTATCCCATTGCGTTACTCCTTAATGATTACTCCCTGGCCGTCCGGGATTCGGCCGCGCGGGCCCGGGCGCGGCGCCGCCAGGCAAAGAAAAGTCCGGCGGCAATTACCAGAAGCGGCACGAAGACCACGTTGACAATCTGCGCCAGCCTCATCGCCTGAGCCTTTTTTGCCGGATCAATTATTCTGTCAAGCCGCCCCGTCTGGCTTTCCCTGTTGCGGATTCCGATGATGTCGTCGTCGTTGCCAAGCCAATCCGCGGCCTGCAGAAGGAAATCAAGGTTATGCTGCCCCCGGGTCATGGTGATGATGCCGGTGGCGAAATCCGTATCCCCGATAACGAGAACCCTTGCGGGTTTCGCTTCGGCGGGCATATCCGGAAGCGTTTCTTCGGAGCCTTCCCGCACCGGTTTATCCGCGCCCCTGAACCAGGACGGAAAAACCCCGCTGAGGCTTGCCCCCAGAACCTTCCGTCCCCTGGTTTCCGCCGCGTCCCGCTCAAACAAATAGGGAACATTCGGGTCGGTGGAAAAATCACCCCGCATCAGCCAGGCCTCGCCGGTGCTGGAAAAGAGTTCCGCCCCTTCCACGCCCCGGGGCGCGTGGAGTTCGAGGGGGCTCGGCCAGAAGAGGTCAAGGCCGCCAAACCGGGCGCTTACCGGATGTTCCGGGTTGCCGCTTTCCGGCAGAACGCCTATCCAGTGCGGATAGGGAGTTATGCGCAACTGTATGGCGCCGCTCGCGGTTCTTGTCTGGTACTGAAGGGTAAGGGCAGTCTTGTCCAGAACAAGTTCGGGGCGCACCGTAACGCCGTAGGAGGCAAGCATCTCAAGGAGCCCCCGATCCTTAAGTTCCCGCGCCTCAAGGCTGCCGTTCAGGGTATCCACATACACGCCTTCCGGCGCGAAGAGAACTTTTCCGCCCTCCTGAATATAGCGGTCTATCCGGTAAAGGGCCCAGTCGTCCAGATCCTCGGAACCGCCCAGAACAAAAAGCGCCGGCAGGGTACCGGGAATTTCGTCGCCGGGGCTTATAAGCCGTATCCGGTAGCCCGCGCGGACAAGGGCCTGATTCAGATAAGCGTAATCCTCATTCCACTGCCTGAAGCCGTCTCCGACAATAACGCCGAGCTGCCTTTCCGTACCGCGAATCATGGCGCGTATGCGGGAAGTAAGATCGTATTCAAGGGTATCGAGGGAAAACACAACCGGAAGGGTTTCAACCTTGTCAAGGTATTCTATGGTAAGGCCCGTGTATACCGTGGCAACGCTTGCCTGATCCTGTTCCACGGTTTGAATCTGCTGGGGCTGAATACCCAGCCGCTCTACCTGTTCCGCAAGCTGCGTTTTTGCCGGATCCTTCACATAGAGCCGTATCTTCCCGCGGGAATAGGCGGCGTATTCCCGAAGCAAATCCTCAATCTCGCCGGGCATGGGGTGGACGGCCCGGAGCTTGTCCGAAAGGTAATAAGTTACCCTCACCTCGTCCGGTATTTCGGCGTACAGATCCCGGGAAACCTTCGAGATTGTATAGGCCTTGTTTTTTGTCAGATCCAGACGGAACCACAGACGGCGGCTCACGAGGAGGCCCAGAAAGATTGCCGTAATTGCCAGGACGCTTATGACTACTGCCTGTCTTTTTGTCATGTCTCAGCTCCACTTCCTGAAAAGGATAACCCGCATATTGAGAAAAAGGAAAAGTACCGTACTGAGTACAAAAAACGCAAGGTCCCGGGTGTCGATAAGCCCTCTGGAGAAACTTTCAAAATGAAACGAAAGGGATATAAAGTTGATTGCTTCGGTAAGCCCCCGGGGAAGGTTAAAGGAAAGGCTTAGCTGGTTTATCAGCATCACCGCCATAAGCGCCACCGCGCTGCCGAGGAAGCTCCCCGCCTGATTCTTTGAAAGGGACGAGAAGAGCAGCCCCAGGGCCGTCGCGGAAGCGCCGAGGAGCAGGGCTCCCGCGTATTCGCAGACTATTACCCCGCCGTCAAAATCCCCAAGGGGGAGAAGGCTCAGGGGCAGGGGCAGGGTCAGCGTGAGCATCATGGCAAGCACCGCCAGGGAAGAAAGAAATTTTCCCAGAACAAGATCTCCTTCGGAGAAGGGCATGGTAAGAAGCAGCTCGACGCTTCCCGTCTTGCGCTCCTCGGCCCAGCTTTTCATGGTTATCACCGGAATTACCAGAATGAACACCAGGGGAAAAGCCGCGAAGTAGGCGCGGAGGCTCGCCGTATCCAGGGTAAAGTAACGCTGAAAATAGAACAGCCAGACGGAACAGAACAAAAGAAAAAACACCGCGGCGCCGTAAAAGGCCGGGGCCTTGAGGTATGAATAGAGTTCCTTCTTTGCAAGAGCGGCGGCGCGTTTGGGCAGTCTATTCATTTTTTTTCCTCGCTTGTCCGTTTTACGAAAATATCCTCCAGGCTGAGTTTTTTGCGGTTCATGCCGAGAATTTTCAGGCCCCCGCCGACGGCCCAGTCGAAGATTCGCTCCCCGTCGGAAAAGTCCGATTCCCCGCGGGGGATAAAGAAGCTGAGCTTTACCGTTCCTTCTTCGCCGGCTTCGACTTTGCCCGCGTCCGGATCGGGAGAGAGCCGCGCGAGTTTTTCCCGTACCGCCTCCGGGCCGGCGCCCTTGAGGATCAGCTCCCAGGTGTCTCCGCCCTTCATGGTTCCGGCGATTTCCTCGGGCCTTCCCTGGGCCGCTATACGGCCCTCGTTGAGGATGAGCACCCGGGAACAGACAACTTCAACTTCCTGGAGTATGTGGGTCGAGAGAATAACGGTTTTGCGTTTCCCCAGTTCCTTGATAAGGGAACGGATTTCGATAATCTGATTGGGATCAAGGCCGGTGGTGGGCTCGTCCAGAATCAGAATGGCCGGATCGTGAATAATGGCCTGGGCAAGGCCGGTCCGCTGCCTGTAGCCCTTTGAGAGGGTTTCGATCTTTTTGGAACGGTAGCGCTGCAGGCCGCAGGCCTCAAGGCTTGCCTCGATTGCCGTCTTCCGCTCCGGCGCGGAAAGGAGCCTGGAATCGGCGATAAAGGCAAGATACTCGTCCACGGTCAGGTCGCCGTAGAGGGGTACGCTTTCAGGCAGGTAGCCTATCCGCTTTTTTACCTCCACGGGATCTTCGTCCACGGATATGCCGTCCACAAGGACGGTTCCGGCGGAAGGAAAATGGTAGCCGGTAAGGATCTTCATAATGGTGGTTTTCCCCGCCCCGTTGGGACCGAGAAAACCCAGCACCTGATCCGTGCCGACAGAAAAGGATACGTCTTTTACCGCTTCCACATTGCCGTAGCGTTTTGTAAGACCCTGTACTTCAATCATGGGGCTTCTGCTCCTTGAAAAATGGAAATTAAGGCCCTTTCTCAAAACCCGGTCAGCGTAAAGCTCCCGCCGGAAAAGACCTCTTCAAGTTCGTAATTCATGGGTAACAGGAAATTTATACCAAAAAAGGGCGCTTTAGTGCAACAGGCTGCTAGTCCACATATTCGATGGGGAATACCGCCCGGTCCCTGGACAACACCGTCTCCGGGAAGATCGCCTGGGCTTCTTTCAGAAGCTGCTTGAGATTGTATTCGGTGTAGCGGGGGCTGTAGTGGATCAGGGCCAGCTTCTTCACCCGGGCGGCCAGGGCGATACGGGCGGCCTGCTCCGCGGTCATGTGCCTCTTTTCCCTGGCGCTTTCTTCAAGCTCCTTTTCAAACATCCCTTCGCAGACAAAAAAATCCGAACCCGCAACCTCGGCGGCTATTTCCGGAAAGGCCGTCGTGTCCGTAACAAAGGAAAATTTTCTCCCCGACCGGGGGCTGCCCAAAACTTCCCCGGGCCGCACTTCCCTGCCGTCCGCGGCTTTCACCGTTTCCCCGGACTGAAGCCGGGACCAGAGGGGCCCCCGCGGAACACCCAGGGCTTCCGCTTTTTCCGGGTGGAATTCGCCGGGGCGTCCGTCTTCTTCCAGGGTATAGCCGAAGCAGGGTTTCGTGTGCCGCAGGGGAAAACAGCGGACGCGGAAATCTTCTCCCTCGTACACGACGCCCGGTTCGGTAATCTCCCTGACTACTATTTCATAGTTGATATACATATCAAGAACCCGCTTGTTGGTTTCTATATATTCGCCGATACGGGGCGGGCCGATGATGTAGAGGGGATCGTCCCGGTCAACCTGGGAAGAAAGCATGAGGAGTCCCGGCAGGCCGGTAACGTGATCCGCGTGGGTATGGCTTACAAAGATGGCCGATATTTTTTTCCAGCGAAGATTAAGCCGGCGCAGCGATACCTGGGTGCCCTCTCCCCCGTCAAAAAGAAAAAGTTCCCCTTCGCGCCGCAGAAGCACCGACGTCAGGTGGCGATTGGGCAGGGGCATCATGCCGCCGCAGCCGAGGATAAAAGCTTCAAGATTCATGTTGTTCTCCGCGTTTCTTTTTCATCTTATTCAAGTTCAAGTATTTTTTCCGCATACCCTCCGCCGCCCGAAAGAGAGCGCAGGCCGGCGGGTTATAGGGGTAATCCCAGCTTCCCGGCCGGTGAAGGATCCTGCCGCCAAAGCCGGTTTTGAAACGGTAAAGCCCCGCCATGGGATGATCGGGATCTTCGTTGGGGGGTATGCCAAAAAGGTCGTAGGCGGTACAGCCCGCCGCCTTCGCGTCCTTCATTGCCTGCCACTGCAAAAGATAGGGGGCCATCAGGTTCCGGTTCCTGTCCGAAGACGCTCCGTAGAGGTAAACCGCCTCGGCCCCCCGGAAGAGGGTGATAACGGCGGCAAGCGCGTTACCCTCACGCTGCGCAAGGTAAAGGCGGAGTTCGGCGCCGTCCTTTTCCGCGCGGCCCTCCGCGCCGTTCACCACTTCAAAGAGGGCCCGGTAATAGGCGGCGCTGTGTACGGCGATCCCGTCCCGCCGGGCGGTTTCCCCAAAGAGGGCGTAAAACAGATCCAGCCCCTTTTCATCAAGCCGCCCGACCAGTACCCCTTTCCGCTCCGCCAGCCTGACGTTATAGCGCCATTTGGGTTTCATATCCGCCAGCAGGGCCTCTTCGCCCTTTGTCAAATCAAGGATCACCGTGTCCGGGGGCTGTATATCCGCGGCCGCCCGGACAAAGGGCCTGCCGATTTCGTATAACGCGGCTTCC
>JAISAK010000312.1 GCA_031266695.1 Treponema sp. | reverse complement strand
CGTCAGTACCAGCAATTGTAGCCCGGCTTTAGCCGGGCGAACGCGCCGCGGGGCGCGACAAAGCGTCCCGTCAAGGGACGGTGTTGAAACTGCGGTGACAGCGCCCGGCGCTGAATAACGGTTGCCGTATTGGACAAAGGCGCGAGGGTTTTAACCCGAGCCGCGCGCCGCGGGGCGCAACAAAGCGCTCCGTAAGGAGCGTTAATTCAATGAAGGCAACAGCGCCCGGCGCCCGGAAAATACCGTCAGTACCAGCAATTGTAGCCCGGCTTTAGCCGGGCGAACGCGCCGCGGGGCGCAACAAAGCGTCCCCGCTCGGCTTCTGTACGCGTAGCGTGTAGATGAATTCATGCCGCACGGCGTAGCGCCGATAAAGGCTGCCGCTTGGCATGAAGGCGCGAAGGCTTTAGCCCGAGCGGTGCGAGTTGAGGGCTGTTGTTCAATAACAAGCAACACACGCCCGGCGCCCGGCAAATGTGCAAAGGCAGTGACCAATGCGCGATACCCCCGAACCTCCGCCTGTTACATTGCCTCCAGGAAGGGCACGCAGATAAGGTCGAGAGCGTCCCGCAGCACCGTCAGCACCGCCCGGCAAAGGGCAAGCCGGGAAGCGGCCAGGCCGGGGTCGCCGGCATTGAGGACGGGACAGTCGTGGTAAAAACGGCTGAAAGACTTGGACAGTTCGTAGAGATAACCCGCAAGACGGGAAGGGTCAAGATCCGCGGCCGCGGCGCTAACCGCCTCCGGGTAGGCGCCGAGGGTCTTGAGAAGTTCCCATTCGCAGTCCCCCGAGAGGAGCTCCGGCCGGAAGGCGCCGGCTTTGCCTTCGGCGGTTTCGCCCTCGCGGAGCGCGGAAGCTCTGCGAAGCAGGGCGGAAATCCGCGCGCCCATGTACTGCAAATAGGGGCCCGTGTTGCCGTTAAACGAAAGGGATTCTTTGGGGTCAAAGAGCATGTCCCTGGCGGGGCTTGCCTGCAAAAGGTAATAGTGGAGAGCCCCAAGGGCGATTTTTTCCGCCACTTCCCGGGGGTCGCCGACTTCTTCTTCCCGCTCCTTTTCCCGGATTTCCCGGAGGGCCATATCCCGAAGCTTGTCAATAAGGTCGTCGGCGTCAACTACCGTGCCTTCCCTGCTTTTCATCTTTCCCTCCGGAAGGTTTACCATGCCGTAGGAAAGATGGTAGAGATCCTTTGCCCAGTCAAAGCCCAGTTTCCGGAGAATCGAAAAAAGTACCTTAAAGTGATACTGCTGTTCCGAGCCCACCACGTAGACCAGCCGGTCAAAGGGCCATTCGCTGTGGCGGAAAATGGCGGTTCCTATGTCCTGGGTGATGTAAATTGAAGTGCCGTCCTTGCGGAGAAGCACCTTCCTGTCAAGCTTTTCCGCGCCAAGGTCAACGGCTACCGCGCCATCGGGTTCCCGGTAAAAGAGCCCTTTTTCAAGACCCTTGAGAACTTCGTCCCTGCCCAGAAGGTAGGTATTGCTTTCGAAATAATACTGATCAAAGGAAACGCCGGTACGCTTGAAGGTTTCCTTCATGCCCTCTACCGCCCAGGTGTTCATTTTTTTCCAAAGTTTGACGGTTTCGCCGTCGCCGGCTTCCCACTTGCGGAGCAGTTCCCGGGTTCGTTCCATAAGGGGCGTTTGGGCCTCGGCTTCTTCTTTTTCGAGGCCCCCGGTTTTTACCAGTTCCCCGGTTTCTTCCCGGAGCCGATTGTTGAACGCGACATACCAGTCCCCCACAAAGTGATCGCTTTTAAGGCCCTCCGATTCCGGGGTTTTCCCCTGCCCCTGCTCCCTGTAGGCCAGCATGGACTTGCAGATGTGTATGCCCCGGTCGTTGAAGATGCAGACCCGGCGCACCTCCGCGCCGCAGGCCGCAAGAATACGGGAAATGCTTTCGCCTAACGCATCGTTGCGGAGGTGGCCCAGATGCAGGGGCTTGTTGGTATTGGGGCTGGAAAATTCCACCATAATGCGCCTGCCCTCAAGACTCCCCGGCCGGCCAAAGGAAAAATCCGCGCCGCTCCGGATTTCGCCGGCCGGCAAACCGCCGAAAACCCCGGCAAGAATGGCCGCGGCGGCGGCGGCCCGGTCGAATCTGACGTTTACATAGGGGCCCAGGGCTTCAAAGGAACCGCCGGGGAGGGCCGCGTCTGTTCCCGCCGCGGATTCCGCGGCAAGCCTTTCGCAGACAAGCTCGGCAATCCGGGGCGGCGCCCTGCGCAGGGCCTTCGCAAAGCCGAACATGGGAAAGCCAAGATCGCCCATTTCGGGGCCGGGAGGAATCTCCGCGGCCACCCCGGCCGGATTCACCTTTTCTTCCTGCCCCGCTTCTTTCAGTATTGAGCTCAGGGCCGCGGCTATTCGAATTCTCCAGGGATCCTTGTAGTCGTACATCTTTGTTTTCCTTACATCAAAATGAATCAATCGCCGTATCGCCGGGGCTTTCCCCAAACCGGGGAGGATCAAAATATCCGGCCAGCGCCGCCATGTGGGTGTAACGCCGGCCTTCGCGCCTGAAGGAACCGAGCCGTTCGTCGGTAAAGGTACAGTCTTCGCAGACCGCCAGGTTCCGTACGCCGGCGCCTTCGAGGAGCGCGATATTGGCGGCCTTCAGATCAAGGCAGCAGCGCGTCCCGTTTTCAGCCTTGCCGGCTTCGACTTTCCCGCCTTCGGCTTTTTCCCGGCGGACGGCTCCGGCGCCGAATTCCTTTTCAAAGGCGGCGGCGCGTTCTTCGTCAACGCGGTAACAGCAGGGGCCGATACAGGGCCCCAAAACCACGGCAAGGGCCTCGGGCCTTGTGCGCCATTGCTCTGCCATAAGGCGAAGCGCCCGCAGGACAATCCCTGTTCCCCGCCACCCCGAGTGGAGCAGGCCGAAGGCGCCGCTTTCGGTATCGTACAGAAATACCGGCAGACAGTCGGCCGCGGTCACCGAAAGGACAATCCCCCGGTCCGCGCTGAGCATGCCGTCCGCCGGAACGCCGGGCCTGCCGCGGCGATCAACAACAAGCACTTCCCGGGAATGAATCTGCCTGAGGCCGAAGACCAGCGCCGGGTCCAGGTTCATCAGCCTGAACAGGGAAAGCCGCGCGGGATTACATTCGCCGGGCGCGATTTTTCCTTCGGCGGTCAGCGTTTCATCAGAATATACCATATCGCCGGCGGAACGTGAAGAAACGCGGCAGGAGACGCCGCCCGCCAAACGGCCGTCTACAATAAACGGAAAGGAAGCAAAATGTCCGGCGCCGGGAAATTCAAGCTTGAAGGAATAGATCATCTTATGCTTTCCATCGCCTCAATGTCGTCAAGAATCTGCAGGGTTTTCTGGAATTTTTGAACCGAGTCGGCCAGGCCGTCGGTAAAGACCGTGGTTTTTCCGCTTAACCGGGCAAGATTTCCCAGGGTGTCGTATCTGCCGCCGGGATCTTTGCTCATAATACCGTTGAGTATATTGATCATGGTACGCATGGCCACGCGGCTGCGTTCT
>JAISAK010000258.1 GCA_031266695.1 Treponema sp. | reverse complement strand
GAAGATTCCTCCTCTTTTCCCGGGCCTTTTTCGGGCCTGTCCGCTGTCAAACCCAGGCAGGGAACCCTCCATGCGGGGTTTTCCCGATGCGGCGGTTAAAAATATTTCCCGGCACAAATCTATGGCGTATAACCAAAATACCCGGAGGCCACTAATGAAAAAGACGGAATTTCCCCCGAATTCGGGTCCGGCCGGGCTGCCGGCCCGGGGAATCAACAACCGCGCGGCAGAGCTCGAACCTCCGGTCCGACGCGGTTGTTGTTCTCATAAGGTAGTTGTATTCGGGTTTAATACCTTTATAACCGCGGCAGAGCCGCGGGGTATTAAACCCTCAACACGAATAAATTCCCCGCCCGCTCGTATGGCACATAACGTAACCCGGTTACACGGAGCCCTTTTTTTAATTTTTTTCGGCCCCTTAATATTATCGGGCTGCCAGAACCCGGAGCCGGCGGATATTGTAAAGGGCTATGTTAATCCGGCTGCGCTGGATACCGGACTACCGGTAATAAAAATAGACACGCGGGACAATCAACAAATAACGAGTAAAGAAATTTATATAGAGGCGGACGTTGAAATAACCGACCCGGTTAACGCCGATAATAATCTGCAGGCCGAAACGGAAATACGCGGAAGGGGAAACACTACCTGGGGCTACCTTAAAAAACCCTACCGGTTGAAATTTTTCGATAAACAGTCTTTATTTGGCCTGGAGAAAGCGAAAAGCTGGGTATTGCTGGCCAATTATCTGGATCCCACTTTAATCATGACCAGTATAGCCTTTGAGCTGGGGCGGATCTTTGGGCTGCCCTATTCCAATCACTATAACCATGTGGAAGTGATATTAAACGGCGTTTATGAAGGCAGCTATGTATTAACCGAACAAGTGCAGGCGGGAAAAGGAAGAGTCGACATAGATGAAGACGAAGGTTTCCTGGTAGAACTTGATACTTATTACGATGAAGAGCCGAAATTCAAAACAAACAGATATGAATTACCCGTAATGATTAAATCACCCGAATATTCGGAAAATTCATCGGCGCCGGAATATGATTTTGTAAAAAAGGCCATCAATGATTTGGAAGAATTATTGTATGCCGATTCTTTTCCGAACAATAACTATCGTGATCTGATCGATATAAACGCCTTTGTAGATTTTCTGATAATAAATGAGATAGTGGCTAACGGAGAACTTATACATCCAAAAAGCACCTATATGTATAAAGACAAGGGCTCCGCAAAAATAGGGATGGGACCCTTATGGGATTTTGACTGGGCCTTTGGATATACCGATGACAGAAATATATATTTCATTGATCCGGAAAAAAGAAATCAAATCCATCCGTTTTTTAAGCGCTTTTTTGACGACCCCGCTTTCAGGGAATTATATAAAGAGCGTTGGAATAGCCACTATACCGAGGTAGCCGGCATGGAGTCATTCATCGGCAATATGGCGACGCGGTTGGACAAATCGCAAAAAGCAAATTATGCCGTATGGAAATGGTATACGCGCGTTAATTATACTTCGGAAATAACTAAAATGAAGGCGTATTGGCACACGAGGGTGGCGTATTTAAACACGGAAATCAATGCGTTAAATTTACCCTGAACTACCCTTAATTAAAAGCTGACAACCTGATAATATGCTTTTATGGTAGTTGTTATTGCTTTACTCAGGATAATCGGCGGCCTCTGTCTTTTCCTCTACGGAATGAAGGTAATGAGCGACGGCGTTCAGCAGGCCGCCGGGGACAGGCTGCAGCGGGCTCTCGGCTTTATGACCCGGAACCGCTTTATCGCGATTCTTACCGGTTTTGTGGTAACTGCCCTGGTACAGTCATCCTCGGCAACTACGGTCATGCTGGTGTCTTTTGTAAACGCCGGCCTCCTTACCCTGACGCAGTCTATCGGGGTGATCATGGGGGCCAATATCGGCACTACCACTACCGCCTGGATTGTTTCTCTTATCGGTTTTAACTTCGACATCGCGTCCCTGGCCCTGCCCGCCGTCGGCATCGGCTTCATTGTCAGAATCCTCAAGTGGAAGCATCAGGCCTGGGGTGAAGCCTTTTTGGGTTTCGGCTTTATCTTTTTGGGCCTGCAGTTCCTCAACGAATCGCTTCCCCCCGTCAGCCCCGAATCGCTTGAATTTATCAGAAGGGTTTCCGGGCTGGGCCTTGCGTCGATTTTATTAAGCCTCGGAATCGGAACGGCCGTTACCCTCCTGATTCATTCTTCCGCCGCTTCCATTACCCTCGTGATCGCCCTGTCCTTCAGGCAGGTTGTCAATTACGAAATGGCCGCCGCCATGATCCTGGGCGCCAATATCGGTACCACTATTGACGCGATACTCGCCGCCATCGGCGCGCGGACGGCGGCAAAGCAGACCGCGCTGGTGCATGTGCTTTTTAACGTGGCGGGCAGCTTTATAGTGCTGCTGTTTTTCGAACCGATCCTTGGGCTGGTTGATTACCTCACCCCCGGTTCTCCGGAGGGAGCCGGTGTGGCCGCGCATCTTGCAATGTTTCATTCGGTCTTCAATATTTTCTGCACGATTATTTTTCTTCCCTTTGTCAAACAGTTTGCCGCCTTGGTCAGTTTTATTATCAAAGGCGACGCGGCGCAGGAAAACGAATCGTCCGATCATTACCACTTTGTATTCCGCTCCGCTTCCATACAGGATACGCCGGAGCTTGGCGTTCTGCGGGCGGAAAAGGAAATTCGGGACCTGGCGGGCATTGCTTCCTCCATGTACGCCCGGATAAGCGCGGTACTGAAGACCCTGCGGGAAACCGAAAACAAGGAAGAAGCCGTTACCCTCCTTAACGAAGAAATGAAAAACAAGGAAGCCTACGCCGATGAAATGCGGGAATCCCTTACCTCGTTCCTTATTGAATGTACCCGGGAACAGCTCAATCCCCGTTCGGAACGCCGGGTGTCGCAGCTTCTTCGCATAATAGTCGATCTTGAGGACATGACCGACGACTGCTACAGCGTCGGCCTTCTGCTCGAGCGAAGCGTCCGGAAGAATCAGATCTTCAAAGGCAAGGAAATGGAAGCCCTTTTTCCCTATGTGGACCTTGTGGAAGATTTTCTTTCCCTGGTGCGCAATTATCTTGGACGGCGCCTAACGCCGGAACAGATTGGCTACGCCCGCGAACTTGAGGAAAAGATCGACAAATCCCGCGACAGACTCCGCAAGCTGGGCCGCAAGCGAATTGAATCCGGCGTTGACGTAAAAACGGAACTCCTTTTCATCGACCTGGTCCGCCGTATCGAAAAACTCGGGGATTATTGTTTTGATATAGCGGCTACGATGGCGAGATAGATCCGGAAGGGTTCATTGGACTTGTTCAACAACCCGGTTGGTTGTTGAACAACTCTATTTTACCAGCAGCCCCGCCAGGGCCGGAATGGAAATAAAATTTCCGATGGCGCCGCCCAGGCTGGAAAGAAAAAATACCAGAAGGGCCCGGGTTATCCGGTTGCGGTATATTCCCTTCAGGCTTGTCACGTCTTCGGAGATGGTCTGGGTGTCCGAGACCCGGGGTTTCCGCAGGGCCGCTTCGACGATACCGGAAAAAAGCCCTACGCCGATAAAGGGGTTGATGGTAGCGAT
>JAISAK010000242.1 GCA_031266695.1 Treponema sp. | reverse complement strand
CCCGCAAAGCCTTGTTTGTACGGTACAAAGCCGGGCGCCTATACTTCACAGTATAGATTTCTATATCTACACTGAAATCATCATAGAGTCAAGTATTAGAGGCCCTTTTCGCGATTTTTTTTAAGAGCAACCCCGGGAGTTTGTTGCGCCTCGCGCATAAAGCTGCTATCTGACCGGAACAGCCGGCTCTTCCACCTGAAGGCCGGTTGGAGTCGGCGGCTCCGCGGGCAGCTTTCCCGAGAGGTGAATCGCCCCCCGTCTGACTTCCGCGGTAAAGAGCGCCCCCGGAATCCAGCCGCCGCTGAGTATAAGCCGCGAAAGGGGATCTTCCAGCTCTTTTTGAATGGTACGCCTGAGGGGTCTTCCGCCGAATTTGGGGTCCCAGCCCTTTTCAATAAGAATTTTCCGCGCCGAGGGGAGCGCGCGCAGGCTGAATCCCTGCTCCGCAAGGCGTCCCGACAGTTCCCCAAGTTCAATATCAAGAATGGCCTCAATCTGCTTCATGTTCAGGGGATGGAAAACGACCACGTCATCCACCCGGTTAAGGAATTCGGGGTTGAAAAGCCTGCGCAGTTCGGACAGGGCCTGGGATTCAATTTCATCCATGCTCATAATGCCGCTGCCCGAACCAAAACCCAGCCGGGAATCGCGGCTTATTTCGCGTACCCCGGCGTTGCTGGTCATGACGATAACCGTATTGCGGAAGCTCACCGTATGGCCAAGGTTGTCCCTGAGCTCGCCCTCTTCCATTACCTGTAAAAGCAGATTAAACAGGTCCCGGTGGGCCTTTTCGATCTCGTCAAAAAGGATAACCCGGTAAGGGTTCCGCCGGATTTTTTCGGTAAGCATCCCTCCGTCTTCATAGCCGACGTAGCCGGGGGGCGCGCCCACCAGACGGGAGGCGTTGTGTTTTTCCATAAAATCCGACATGTCAATACGGACAAGGGATTCTTCGCTTCCGAACAGATATTGGGAAAGCCGTTTAGCCAGGAGCGTCTTGCCAACCCCGGTGGGCCCCAAAAAGATGAAAGAACCCAGGGGCCGCCGCGGCGAGGAAACTCCCGCCCTTGAACGGCGCAGGGCCGAAGCGATCCGCCTTACCGCGTCGTCCTGGCCGATTACCGTTTTGTGCAGCTCTTCCTCGATAAGAAGCATACGCCGGGATTCCTGTTCCTCGAGGTGCGTCAGGGGAATCCCCGTAGTTTCGGAAACAACGCGGCGTATTTCGCCTTCGTCAACCAGCGCCCGCTCCTTGCGGGAAGCCCGTTCCCAGGCAAGCCGCGCCGTCTCCAGCTTTGTCCTGAGGGCGCGGACCCGGTCCCTCACTTTCGCGGCCCCTTCGTAATTCTGGCTCCTTACCAGCGCGCCCTTTTCCTCGGTAAGCTGCAATATTTCCGCCTCAAGGCCGATAATTTCCGGAGGTTCGTCGGCGATTTCCAGTTTTTTCATGGCGCCGGCTTCGTCAAGGATGTCAATTGCCTTGTCGGGCATAAAGCGGCCGGCCAGGTAACGCTGGGCCAGTTTGGCGCTCAGGGTAACCGCCGCGTCGGTATACCTTACCCGGTGGTGATCCTCGTATTTTTTCTGAATCCCCCTGAGTATTTTAAGGGTATTTTCAAGATCCGGTTCTTCCACCAGAATCGCCTGGAAGCGCCGTTCAAGGGCCGCGTCTTTTTCAAAGTGCCTGCGGTACTCCGCCAGGGTTGTGGCGCCGATGCACTGCACCTCGCCCCGGGAAAGGCCCGGCTTAAGCATATTGGACGCGTCGATTGTCCCTTCGGCGCCGCCGGCTCCTATAATCGTATGGATCTCGTCGATAAAGAGAATTATATTTCCCGCCTGAATAATTTCCTTCATGATTTTTTTCAGCCGTTCCTCGAACTCGCCGCGGTATTTGGTACCCGCCACCACCGAACCTATGTCAAGAGAAACTATCCGCCTGCCCGCCAGGACTTCGGGGGAATCTTCGCTTACCAGAAGCTGGGCAAGCCCTTCAACAATGGCCGTTTTCCCCACCCCCGGTTCGCCGACCAGGACGGGGTTGTTCTTTGTCCGCCGGGCAAGGATGCGTATCGCGCGGTTTATCTCATTTACCCTTCCGACCGTGGGATCAAGCTTTCCCGCCTTTGCCAGGGCGGTTAAATCCCGTGAATAAGCGTCCAGCGTTGGGGTAAGCACCGGATAGGTAGCGGGCTTGACCTTGTGCTTGTGGAGATCCTCGGTGCCGGAACGGGAATCCTGGTGTCTCGTTTGACCGTCCCGGTGAAGGAAATAAGGTTGATAGCCTTCGGCGGAGGGGTTCTCCCCCTCGGCCCTGGATGATAAAAAATCAGTTTGGCGTGAACCGCGCGGCTCCCTCCCCGAATACTCCGCGGAGCGTGAAGCGCGGGAATCGCCGCCGGGCAGCCGGCTGAAAGTGGTCTGTACCACTACCCGAAGCATTGCCGCATCCACCGCCCGCTGGTTAAGGTATACCTGGGCCGTCGAATCCTGCTCCCGCAGGGAAGCAAAAAGGAGGTGTTCCGTGCCGAGGAAATCGCTGCTCATTGTCCGGGCTTCCTCGGTAGCCACTTCAAGCATATTCTTGGTACGTTTTGAGGGAGGAACGTCGCCGGGGAAAACCCCCGACATGTGGGGTACGGCGCCTTCAAGGGCATGCCTGAATTCAAGGAGATCGATTCGAAGGAACAGCAGGGCCTTGCAGGCTGTTCCCGCCCCTTCTTTGAGAAGGGCAATAATAATGTGCTCCGGAAGGAGCTGATCCGAATTAAAACGCCGCGCCTCTTCCTGCGCGTCGGCGGAAAGTATTCTTTGCACTCGCTGAGTCAAGCCTTTAAACACAGCATACTCCTTTTCTAAAAACATAATAAACATTTGCAAGCTTTTCAATGGAAATAGCCCGAAAACCGGAATTTTTCGGATGGTTTGTGGTCAGCGGTTAATGCTGCTTTGTTAAGCCAGGCCGCCTGCCTTTGTTCAGTTCGGCAACCGTTATCGGGCGCCGGGCGCTGTCACCCCAGCTTCAACAACGCTCCTGGCGGAGCGCTTTGTTCCGCCCCGCAGGGACGCAAAGCCGCCGGTTTGCCGGGTTCGTACCTCGGCCTCTTACTTATCGCTAAAAAGACATACAGGGTAATAGATTCTGCCCCCGGCGTCATGAATGAAAGGAATATCT